>CBDAFK010000160.1:0-4311 GCA_965195235.1 uncultured Desulfobacterales bacterium
AAGTTTTGCGGCGCTCAATGGACGCAGTATAAAGCCGTCACAGTCTGAATGTTTCTCAACATAACGGAGAGACGGTTTTGTCTGAGACATTGGACGCTGGCCGATCACTTCGCCGCTGAAAAGAAAATCAAATCCCTTTTCATTCATTATAGCGCCTGCGAGCCTGAACATTAACGCATGGCAGTCCATGCAGGGATTCATATGCTTCCCGTATCCGCATGGAGGATTCTTAAGCATTACAAGGTATTCTTTTGTAATGTTTTTGACGGTAATGGGTATTCCGGTAATGTGAGCGGCATGCAGAGCATTCTCAGATGAAAAAAAGGGGGTTTCAAAGGTTACCCATTCAACCTCTATCCCCTGTTTGCGCAAAATCAGCGCCGATAAAATACTATCAAGGCCGCCGGAACAAAGGCCCAGCGCCCGCACTTTCCTTGGATGTAAAATCATGGCCTATATAAAAATCTATAGAATTGCGAAAATGTTATGCTTCTTTTTAGAACATTTGCAGATCGAGCTTTCTTTGGCTAATATGCTCAAGTACCCTGTTTAAAAACTCCTCCATGCTGACTCCGTATCTGACATTACCATCCAGGGTTCTAACGGAAAGAGCGCCTGATTCTTTTTCCTTTTTCCCAATAGTAAGGATAAGTGGGATTTTGTTGAGCTGGGCCTCTCTAATCTTTTTATTCAGGCTTTCTGTTCTGCTGTCCACTTCTGTGCGAAGCCCTGCCTTTACAAGTGTTGTTTGCACTTCGTTTGCATAAGGGATAAGCTCATCATTTATCGGCAACATGATTACCTGCACCGGCGTCATCCATAAAGGAAATTTACCGGCAAAGTGTTCGATTAAAATGCCGAAAAACCTCTCAATGGAGCCGTAAATTACCCTGTGGATCATTAGGGGGCGCTGTTTTTCATTGTTCTTTGCAATATAGGACAGGTCGAATCTTTCAGGCAGCGCCATGTCTAATTGTATGGTTCCGCACTGCCAGGTGCGACCAAGCGCATCCTTTATATGCATATCTATCTTTGGACCGTAAAAAGCGCCGTCACCTTCATTAATCTTATAATCCATTCCATAGCTCTTGAGAGCCGACTTTAAGCCTTCTGTAGCAACCTCCCATTGTTTGTCCGTGCCGATAGATTTTTCAGGACGCGTTGAAAGCTCCAGATTAAAACTAAGCCCGAAAGTGCTGTAGATACATTCTACCAGTCTAAACACACCCAGGATTTCATCTTCAATCTGTTCAGGAGTCATGAAAATGTGCGCATCATCCTGATGAAAAGCCCTGACTCTAAACAGTCCTGATAAAACACCGCTCAATTCGTGCCTGTGAACAAGTCCGATTTCAGCGGCACGGATCGGCAAATCTTTGTATGAGTGAGGTTTTGTGCCGTAAAAAAGCATCCCGCCCGGGCAGTTCATTGGTTTAATGGCATATTCCGTTTCATCAACCATGGATGTATACATATTTTCGCGGTAGTTTTCCCAGTGACCACTTTTTTCCCACAGGCTGCGGGAAAGCATAACAGGGGTCTTTATTTCAATATAACCTGCTGCTTTGTGTTCTAAGCGCCAGTAATCTATCAGAGATCTCCATATAACAAGCCCTTTGGGGTGAAAAAAAGGCATTCCAGGAGCCTCTTCATGAAAGCTGAAAAGATCCATTGCCAGGCCGATTTTTCGATGGTTCCTCTTTTTTGCCTCTTCCAGAAAATTCAGATATGCATTCAACTCTTTTTTGTTGAAAAAGGCTGTGCCATAAATTCTCTGAAGCTGAGGTTTTGTCTGATCAGCGCGCCAGTAAGCCCCCGAAACCTTCATAAGCTTTATGGCTTTGACAAATCCTGTATGGGGGATATGCGGGCCGCGGCACAAATCTGTAAAATCCCCCTGTTCATAGAGGGATATTGTCCCATCTTTTAGCTCTGAAATCATTTCCAGTTTATAGGGCTCATTTATATAAAAATTCATTGCTTCAGATTTTGATACCTCTTTCCTTTTAAATGGAATCTTTGCCTTTATGATTTTTTTCATCTCAGCTTCAATCTTAGGGAAATCCTCTTCAGAAACCGGCTCCATATCAATATCGTAATAAAAACCGTTTTCCACAACAGGTCCTATTGTAAGCTTTGCTCCCGGGAAAATATGTAAAATCGCCTGAGCCATAACATGTGCGGCGCTGTGACGAAGAATATCCAGCGCTTCCGGCTCCCTCGTTGTAATAAATCTTACAGACGAATCACGGGTAATCTTTGTATTTAAATCAACAACTACAGAATCCATGTCCATGGCTACGCAGTTTCTTGCAAAATCTTCTGAAATGCTCATCGCCACGTCCAGGCCGGAAGGGATATTTTCAAAACCCTTTATATTGCCATCAGGAAATGTTATGTTTATCATTATATACTTTCATGGGGTTAAATGTTAGGTGATAGGTGCTAAGATAACGTACTCAAGTTTGCCTGGTTCCCATGCTCCAGCGGAACCCATATGGTATGCATTCCCACGCTGGAGCATGGGAACGAGAAATAACAAAATTACCGAAGTTAACGACATTAAATAAGATACAAATATTGTAACTGCTCAGGTTATTAGCCTGAAGGATACTGATATCCTCCCAACGGCAAAAACCGTATTTGGTAACAATATACTTGAATGGCTATGCTATTATTAGGCTTTGTGAGTCTTTTCCCTAAAAGCCTTCAGCCTTCAGCCTATCCACCTGGTTACTAAACTATTTATGAGAATCAGCCACGCAGGTCAAGGATAAAAAATGAAAGTAAACGGCAAGTTGAGTTATCAGATAGTAGATACAAAATCAGGCCTGGAAGATACGGCCCGATCCCTGAAAAAGGAAAAAATCATTGCAGTTGATCTGGAAGCAGACTCTATGTTCCATTTTAAAGAGAAGGTCTGCCTCATCCAGATAGCATCAGAAAAGATAAATGCAATCATAGATCCTTTGAAGATAAATGACATATCTCCGCTTAAGCCACTGTTTGCAAACCGTGATATAAAAAAAATCTTCCACGGAGCAGATTATGATGTTCGCTCTCTATACAGGGATTTTGGCATAAAAATAAACAATCTATTCGATACCCAGATTGCATGCATGTTCCTTGGCATTAATGGAACCGGCCTTGATGCGGTTGTTCAGCAAAGGTTCAATATAAAGCTTAATAAAAAATTTCAGAAAAAAGACTGGTCAAAAAGGCCGCTGCCGGATGAAATGATAGAATATGCTGCCGGCGATGCGATTTATCTTTTTCCTCTGGCAAAGATCCTCGAAAAAGAGCTTGCTGAAAAAGAACGTCTTTCCTGGGTATATGAAGAATGTGCAATTTTAAGCAAAGTGAGACCTGCTGCACTAAATAGCGACCCATTATATCTAAAGTTTAAAGGTGCCGGGCAGCTAAACCGCAGGACTCTTGCAACTCTCGAAAGTCTTCTTCAATTAAGATTAAAAATAGCAAAAAGGAAAGACAAGCCCCTGTTTAAGATTTTTTCCAATAGATCAATGATAAAACTTGCTGAGGCAAAACCGGCAAATTTGCAGCGATTAAAAAATTTAAACGCATTAAGCGCCAGGCAAATCGACATGTATGGCAATGTCCTGGTTGAGGCGATAAATAAAGCTTTGAATATGCCTGAAAACAGGCTCCCTGTTTATCCCCGCAGAAAGGCTCATGTGGAAAAACCTGAAGTTGCAGAAAGAATAAAAGCTCTTAAACCCTTGAGAGATCATAAAGCCAAAGCTCTTGAAATAAATCCTTCGCTGGTATTAACCAACGCAATGATAAACACTCTTGCCATCCACAACCCGCTTGATAAAAGCGACATTAAAAGAATTAAGGAGCTGAAGAACTGGCAAAAAGAGGAGTTTGGGGAAGATATAACAGCGGTTTTAAGAAAGGTGAAATAGACGTAACACTTTAGCCTTTTGAAAAAGAGCCTGACAGGATAACAGGATAAACAAGATTTCATTTAAAGTGCTCAAACAAAGTTAACTCTCATTGTAGCTATCCAGTAAATCATAAAAAATCATAGCCTGAGTAAGGTGTACAAATGAAATACAAAAAAATGACTGAAAATCATCGGTTGTGTATGTAGAGTTTACAACCGAATGAGTTATGGTTTTTAGCTTTAATTATTAATTTTGGTGAACGGAACGTGTCAATGAAAATGAGACACCCTCATCAATAATTTAGTGTATCACCAAATCACTTTCATTCGGCGATGGTTTGTTAATCCAAACAGCCTCTGGTAATGCCGTCGGTTTAGGGACCTTTCCCTTGAACCGGTTT
>CBDAFK010000161.1:0-3431 GCA_965195235.1 uncultured Desulfobacterales bacterium
ATAGCTCATATCGATCACGGTAAATCGACTCTGTCGGATCGCCTTATACAATTCACTGATATTGTAACGGATCGGGATTTTAAGGACCAGATACTTGACACCATGGACATAGAGCGGGAGCGGGGCATTACAATAAAGAGCCAGACTGTTTGTCTTCCATATACTGCAAGAGATGGCAATACATATATATTGAATCTTATAGATACACCCGGGCATGTGGATTTTACTTATGAAGTTTCGCGGGCTCTTGCTTCATGCGAAGGGGTTCTTCTTGTGATAGATGCCAGCCAGGGTGTTGAAGCGCAGACGCTGGCTAATCTTTATCTTGCCATGGAGCACGATCTTGAGATTATTCCCGTGATAAACAAGATAGATCTGCCGTCCGCTGATATTGATAAGGTTAAAAAGCAGATAGACAAGGATCTCGGGCTCGATCCTTTATCGGCAATCCTTACTTCAGCAAAAGAGGGTATCGGGATCCAAGATGTTCTCGAGGGAATTGTAACAAGACTCCCGCCGCCGTCCGGAGATCCAGAAGCGCCGCTTAAAGCTTTGATTTTTGATTCCCACTATGATCCTTTCCGGGGCACGATAGTTCACATTCGTGTGTTTCAGGGAAGGATGAAAGCAGGTGATGTTATTTCCTTTATGTCCAATAATGCGGTTTACAGGGTTGAGGAGGTCGGGATATTTCAGTTAAAACAGGTTCCCCAAAAGGAGCTTTCCGCAGGTCAGGTCGGATATGTTATTGCGGGAATAAAAACAGTAAGCGATACGAAATGCGGTGATACAATTACATTAAGGGATCGACCCTGCAAAACACCTATGTCTGGATTCAAGGAGGCAAAACCGGTTGTTTTTTCTTCCATCTATCCGGTCGCTTCTGATGAATATGAAGAATTGGTCGCTGGATTAGAGAAGCTCAAACTAAATGATGCTTCCCTTATTTATGAAAAGGATAGTTCTGCTGCTTTAGGCTTTGGTTTTCGTTGCGGTTTTTTGGGGCTCCTTCATCTTGAGGTGGTGCAGGAACGGCTGGAGCGTGAATATAATCTTTCTCTGATACTAACGGCGCCATCCGTGCGATACAGGCTTATTATGCAGGACAGCTCAACAATAATAATTGACAATCCTGCTTTATATCCTGATCCTGCCGGTATTGAGCAGACACAGGAGCCTTTTATTCGCGCATCAATAATAATCCCTGACCGTTATATGGGAACGGTAATGAAACTATGCCTTGACAGACGGGGAATTAACACAACCTATCAATATCTTACAAGTAATCGCTTAGAGATGATATTTGAACTTCCGCTTGCAGAGGTGATCTATGATTTTTACGACAGGCTCAAGTCTGTTACCCAGGGTTATGGATCATTTGACTATGATTTGATTGATTACAGAGATACAGATCTTGTAAAGGTGGATATCCTGATAAACGGAGAGCGTGTGGATGCTCTTTCTCAGCTTGTCCACAGGGACAGGGCTGTTGAACGGGCAAGGCATGCCTGTGAAAGGCTGCGCGATGAAATTCCCAGGCAGATGTTTAAGATTGCCATCCAGGGGGCAATTGGAGGAAAAATAATAGCTCGCAAGACTGTTTCTGCTTTTAGAAAAGATGTTACGGCAAAATGTTATGGCGGAGATATCACCAGGAAACGTAAACTTCTTGAAAAGCAGAAAAAAGGAAAAAAAAGGATGAAGATGGTAGGCAAGGTAATGATTCCCCAGTCAGCATTCCTGGCAGTTTTAAAGACAGATAATGATTAAGGGATTGCTCACGCAAAGGCGCAAAGGCGCAAAGAGAAAATATTATTTCTTTTCTGCTGAAAAAGCAGAAAAGAAATGATCTCCATCGCTTCGCGATAATTAAAAATGCCAGAAGATCGAATATTCTCCAACATTCGTTTGTACGCCACAAGACTTGCGCTTGATTCTTTAATTTTGCGCCTTTGCGTGAGCAATCCCTGAATTAGATACCGGAGGTCGTATGGGCAAGACTATTGCTGAAAAAATTTTTGATTCCCACCTGATTGATAACCCGTCGGGAGATATCCATGTAATAAGGCTGGATGCTGTATTCTGTCATGAGATTACAACGCCGGTTGCAATCAATGATCTTGTCGCCAGGGGCAAGGACAGGGTATTTGATCCTGATAAGATCAAAGCCGTGATTGACCACGTGACTCCGGCAAAGGATTCAAAAACAGCCATGCAGGGTAAGATTCTGCGAGAATGGGCAACGCGGCATAATATTAAAGATTTTTTTGATATCGGCAGAAACGGGGTTTGTCATGCAATTTTTCCGGAAAAGGGTTTTGTGCGTCCTGGCTATACTGTGATTATGGGAGATTCGCATACCTGCACGCACGGCGCATTCGGCGCATTTGCAGCCGGTGTTGGAACAACTGATCTTGAGGTAGGCATTCTGAAAGGGGTGTGCGCATTTCACTATCCTTCAACGATC
This sequence comes from uncultured Desulfobacterales bacterium, assembly GCA_965195235.1. GTDB lineage: Bacteria > Desulfobacterota > Desulfobacteria > Desulfobacterales > ETH-SRB1 > Desulfaltia. The sequence goes on from CBDAFK010000161.1 coordinate 2,468, forward strand.
AAAATTAACATAAGCGGTCAAATGCCTGAAGGAGTTTATGCAAAGGATGTTATTCTTTCCATCATTGGAAGGCTGGGCGTAAACGGCGCAACCGGCAAGGTTATAGAATTTACCGGCCCGGTAGTGGATGCCATGAGCATGGAGGCCAGAATGACATGCTGCAACATGGCGGTTGAAGCCGGCGCAACCAGCGGTATCTGTCTTCCGGACATGACGACTGTGGAGTATCTATGGGAGTTTATCAAAGATGAACACACAACAAAAGAGGCGGCTGCTCGCGCATATCAAAAACTTTATCCGGATCCGGACGCCATATATGAAAGTATAATTGATCATGATGTAAGCCGTCTGGAACCGCTGGTTACATTCGGATACAAACCCGACCAGGTAAAACCTGTAAAGGAGATGGGGAAAATAAAAATAGACCAGGTTTATATTGGATCGTGCACAAATGGAAGAATTGAAGATCTTCGTGTAGCGGCACAGATATTAAAGGGGGAGAAGATCAGCGATTCAGTCCGCGGGATTCTATCACCGGCCACGCCAAAGGTTTTCAGCCAGGCAATGGAAGAGGGGATATTAAAGATATTCATGGACGCAGGATTCTGTGTCACCAATCCGACATGCGGGGCATGTCTTGGCATGAGCAACGGGGTGCTCGCCCAAGGCGAAGTGTGCGCTTCGACAACAAACCGGAATTTCAACGGCCGGATGGGCAAAGGAGGCATGGTTCATCTGATGAGCCCCGCAACAGCGGCGGCAAGCGCCATTGCAGGATATATCACTAATTCTAATGAATTCAGGGATTGCTCACGCAAAGGCGCAAAGGCGCTAAGATAAAAAATAATATAAAAGAAATTGTGGCGAGGATAGAGGAAGGTGTCTCAAGAGTCGTTAATGTGTGTTATAGTTTTAAAATTTTTGCGCCTTTGCGCCTTTGCGTGAGCAATCCCTGAATTTCTAT
>CBDAFK010000162.1:0-13910 GCA_965195235.1 uncultured Desulfobacterales bacterium
TTTCGCAAAAATATTTTAAGGATGTCAGGGCTCCGGGGCATTCCTGGATTTCATCAAATATGACAAGGTCTTTGGCAATATCAATCCTTTTGCCGGAATAGATGGATAACTCAGTTAGTATTCTTTTTGGGTTCAAATCGGCTTCAAATGCCGTTGATAGCTTTTTATCCTTCTCAAAATTGAAGATATGGCAATCGGAAAACTCGTTTTCCCCGAAGGCTTGAAGAATATAGCTCTTCCCAACCTGACGCGTTCCTTTCAAAATGAGAGGAGAACGTGCGACAGCATCTTTCCATTCAAGTAGCTTTGCGTAGATTGTTCGCTTCATAAAAGCATTATATTGTGGCATTTATTTTTTCTCAACAAGTTTTTCGCAAATTACAGATATATTCATACCACTTTTTCGCATATTTCCGACTTTTCTATACCATGTCGCAATACTATTTGGCCAGCTCGTAGTTCGATTGTCTCGCAGACCCCTTCACTAAATTCAACTCAATTCAATTGTTTAAATCCTGTTGCAACCTGCGCCTTGTCACTTCTGGACAAATTTCTTCCAGCTTTGACACCAATCCTTTTCAAGGACCATTTTACCTTGTAAGAGTCAAGAGCACCCTAAGTCCATTTCTTATCAGTCCGAAGTCTGTTTTACCCATCTCTTCCAACTCGCGAACAAAATCCCATGACCGGTTGTACGATATGAATTGGCCGAGATCCAATGTACGTTCTATTTCCAAAACCACGGGTCTGATTTCTTCCTTTTTTCATTAGAAAAACCGATTTTTTTCTATCGACCTTTAGGCAAAATTTCAACAAAATATTCACAGCAAAATGTGTTTTATAGAGATGGTTTCCTTCCTTGTCACCAAGATAAAAGGCCCACGTCGTGTCAAAGCAGAACGAGCTATTGATTTTTTCACTTTACGAGTTTATAGATAACATCAGAAAGGCAAGAGGCTCTTTTAATCATCTGAACGAGGTTGTTCTTGAAAGAACTAACAAAAATTGATCAACAAATAAAGACAGCGAAAAGAGAATTTAGAGAACTTGAAGAAAAGAGGTCTCGGCTGCTGAAAAAAATTAAATCCTTAAAAAGTCTCAGAGACAAAATATCTCAAGGAGGTAATTCATCAGTATATGAGAAAAATAGATTAACAAGCAGATCAAACCAGGATGATAAAATAGCTCTTTTTCGTTCTTTATTCAAGGGACGAGAAGATGTATTCCCAAAAAGATTTGAAAGTGCAAAAACAGGTAAGAAAGGATATCAGCCATGTTGTCGCAATGAATGGATAAGAGGTGTTTGCAGAAAACCAAAGGTAAAATGCACTGACTGCGAAAACCGTGACTTCATACCGGTAACTGATGATATAATAAGAAATCATCTTATGGGTATCGATGTATATAGCGGTTCTAAACGGGATTATACGATTGGTATCTATCCATTATTAACAGACGAAACATGTTAGGAAACACGATGGGGAATACTATTTCGAGGCAGTGGAGGCGCTTTCCAGAGATCATTTCGCCAAGGAACATGAAGCGCAATTCCTGGCCCTGTGTCTCCTATGCGCGGCTATGTACAATGAATTTGTGAAGCATGACGAGGGAGCCATGGAGTTTTTGAAAAACGCGTTGATGAATTCGGAAAAACCCGAAGTCTCTCTGCAGCTCGGAGAGCTGGACACAAGCGTCCGGTTCGTTGAGAACCACTTTCTGGACATAAGGACGATTATCAAAGGGTCAAAAGGTCAAATCAATCATAGGCGAATCATTATGAAAAGGCAAAAGAGGTGGTTGAATGAAGTTTAAGAAAACTTTTCAACTTTTAATAGATTTTTTTGAACGGAAAAGAATTGATTATGCGCTGATAGGCGCTTTTGCCCTAAAGGCTTATGGATATACGAGGGCTACTCAGGACGTTGACTTTATAGCGAGACAAAAGGACCAGAAAAAAATAATTATAAATTTAGAATCTCTGGGATTTGAAACCCTTTATAGCTCTACTGGATATTCTAATCACTTGCATCCCTTATCAGGTCTGGGTAGGATCGATTTTGTTTATGTGAAAGGGGACACAGCGGAAAGCATTTTTAAAGAGGCTGTGAGGATTTTGCTTTTTGACGACCTAACCGTGCCGGTAGTTAAGCCGGAACACATTGTGGCCTTGAAAGTCTTTGCAATGAAAAACGATCCGGATCGAGCCTTAAGGGAAATGGCTGATATAAAAGAGTTGCTCAGCTTGCCGGAAATAAACTTACAGGAAGTCCAAAAGTACTTTGAGAAATACGGTCAGATGGAGAAATACTATGACATCATCGGAGAAAAGCAAAAAAAGTAAGGATATTAATCTCGAAAACGATCTTCCGTTATCCCAAAAGGACTTTATTGCCATGAAAAAAAAACCTTTTGAGAAAAAGCAAAATTTGGAAGATTATTTTGACTTTCTGGAAAATATTGGCGCCTTTGAGTCACGGAATGTCAAAACAAAATTCTATGAGGCTGAGTTTGAGTTATAATACCTTTTCATAACCAATATTGAAAAAATAATGCCTATATCATTATTTCTTATATTTAACCACAATATCACGCCTGTTCAGGAAAGCGATGCCCACAACTCTCTCGATGTTCAGCAAATAATAAATATGCCCCCTGATTTCAAGGAGCTATGGCGGCAAAATCCTACCCACCTCTCCAAAAATTAGCGCATATCTTAGCCCTGTAAAAAACTGGCTTGCCGGCCATGCCAGGAAAAATGACTATGTGTCCAGCGACCATGATTTTATGCGTTTTTTGTTTTATTTTTAGTCTCTTGCGGAGATCGCAGACAGAAAAGCTTTGCCACCAATTCCTCATTACTTATAATAAGAAACAGATTTTTGGTCAGGTATTTTCAAAGGGCTATTGAGATGGAATCAGATAGTTAAAAAATAAACGGAAAAAAACCATTATGATGAAATTGCGACAATTTTCTGCGGAGCCATCCACAATCTTCACAATTACCAGTCAGTATCTCGCTGGGTTAAGTAAAGCACGGGGCAAACAGGAATTGTTCACTTTTATATGAAAGTTTGCAGGGTGGATTAAGCGGAGCGAATCCACCGAAAACTACTGGAACTACCGAAAAGGGGGTAATAGTTTGCGATTACATAATTTTAATACCAAAGCAACGTCAGGTATTTTTAAAATAACTCATCGGGCTGTCTCATGCTTTATTCTGCTCCTTTTCTTATCGGCGCTGATCCATACAGCGTCTTCTTTTGCCGGTCAGGAAGAGTTTTGCTGGAGCGCTCTTGATCGAAGCCGGGTGATCGAGGCAGCGAAAAGGGTAACATCTGCCGGATACCCTGATGCCGACGTAGCGCTAATAGCTCAGCGCAAGTGGATTAAGTATCGCAAAGACGGCACTTATGTCGAATGGCTTGAAAACTATACCAAAATTCTTACGGAAAAAGGGAAACGCAATTTCAAAACAATTTCCTCATCATTTACTGTTCCCTATAATAATACTGAATTCAAACTCGTGGAAATCATACGCGAAAAAGAGGAAACAGTTGTCGTTGATATCGATAAGAACAGCAGTGTGATGATTGAACGCAGCCAGATGAGTTCAAATATCTACAACCCCAACAGCAAGATTTTGCGGGTGAATATTCCTGAACTCAGCCTGGGAGACACAATCCATTATATTCTCTTTGATGATTTTATTAAAGTCCGTGCGCCTGACACATGGAGCGATTACGTGGGATTTGAAAACGTTAATCCAATCATAAGGTCAGAATATACTGTGATTGCTCCGAAAGAAAAGCCCCTGAAAAGCATCGCCCTTAAATCCAAAATTTCCGGCACAATCACTCATAATAAACAGGTCAAAGGTAATAAGATTTTCTATAACTGGGTTGCTGAAAATATACCCCGCGCATTTATTGAACCGGAAATGCCTCCCTTTTATACGCAGATGCAACGATTGCTGATAAGCACCATATCGGATTGGGAGTGGATCTCCCGCTGGTACTGGAACCTTTGCAAACCGAATATAGCCAAGACCAGCCAGGAGATGAAAAATATGGTAGATCAACTGGTCGGAAATCTCAACGATCCCAATGATAAGATTATGGTGATATTCTCCTGGGTATCCCAGGAGATTCGTTATCTCGGACTCACTGTTGAAAAGGATTCGCCCGGCTATGAACCGCATCCGGTGAATATGACCTTTGACCGGCGGGCCGGCGTATGTCGCGACAAGGCCGCATTATTGACGGCGATGCTGCGCCTGGCCGGACTCGATGCCTATCCTGTTCTTATCATGAATGGCCCGAAAAAAGATCCGGAAGTCCCCCAGCCTTTTTTCAATCATGCTGTTACCAGTGTCCGGAACCCCGATGGCTCATATCTGCTGATGGATTCAACGGATGAAAACACCAGGCAGCTTTTTCCGGCTTATCTCAATAACCAGAGTTATCTTGTTGCTACGCCTGATGGGGAAAAACTCAGGACCAGCCCTATTGAACCCGCTGAACAGAATATGATGCATATTGAAACAAGCGGGGGTCTGGATAAAGCCGGAAACCTGAAGGCTGAATCGATATTACGCTTTGGCGGTATTAATGACAATGTTTACCGTGGTCATTTTTCAAGATTAACCCGGGATGAGCGACGAGGATTCTTTGAAAATATCACAAAAAAGATTTTACCGGGAGCCCGGCTCAAGAGTTATCAAATTTTCCCTGAGAACATGCTGGATACTGCAAATCCGCTTGAGGTCCATCTCAACTTTGAAGCAAAAGATATCAGGGTGCAGGGTAAGGAAACCTGCATGATCCCGATCCCACGATTAGGGAGCAGCATAGGTATGGTAAATTATCTCCTGGGGAAAATGGGGCTTAAAAAACGAAGGTTCCCTGTTTTTACCAAGTTTGCCTGCGGTGTGGAAGAGACCATGAAACTGGATCTGAATCAGTCTGTGGGCAATCTCTTGAGTCTCCCCGGATATGAATCTGTTGAAAATACGGGAACTACATGGAACCGCAATCTATCTCTTGAAGATAATATACTGACCAGCAAAGATGTTTTCAAGATGAAGATCCCTGAGTACTCGCCTGAACAATACGTGACACTCAAAGAGACACTCAAAAAGATAGAGTCTAATAATCGCAGGATGCCGATCTTTTCCGCGGTTACCAGTACAGAAACCGATAATAAGAGAGAATGGTATGATTCCTTTTCAGCAGATGCAGTGGTCCTCGAAGAGGAGATCGAATACAATATTGAGAATGAAACCTGCTGGACGGAAAATAGAAGAGTAAAAATTAAAATCCTTACTTATGCCGGGAAAAAAATGAACAGCGATCTACGCATCGCCTTTAATCCCGTCTGGGAAGAGGTGAATATTAAAGATGTCAAAGTTGTTTCTCAATCAGGAGAAGTAAAGGTAATCAACAGACAGGAGATCAATATTATGGACGCTGTCTGGGTCGGCGATGCCCCGCGATACCCTGCTGCCAGGACCATGGTGGCCAGCCTGCCGGGTGTTGAGGTGGGAAGTATTGTTGAGTATACTATTATCCGGAAAAAGAAAGGTCGGCCATTTTTTTCCATCAACGGAGAATTTTACCATCAGGAAATGATTTCAAGTGTACATAACAAAAAAACAGGGCAGCCCCTTTTTTCCATTAACGGGTCATTTCGCTACCATAACCCGATTGTGAAAAAAACTGTCAGGATAAAAACCCCTGGCTCACTCCCATTAAAAATTTCCCGGGTCGATCAGGGAATCGGTCTGGAATCTGTATGGAAACGTACCCCCAAACGGATTATTGAGGAAAAAGAGAGCCTCACCAAAAACAAAAAGGTTTACGAATTTTTTGCAACCAAAGTAGCGCCTGTCAATGATGAAGATTTTTTGCCTCCCTGGTATAGTTTCAACCCCATGGTTTTTGCTTCCGCCGGTAACTGGAAACGCTTTGCGGGAGATGTTAACGAGGCGTTGAAAAAAGCTGCTTTGCCTCAGGCGCGAGTAATTGACAGGGCGCGGGACCTGGTTAAAGGTATTTCCGGCAAAGAAGACAGAATAACTGCAATCCGTGACTTTGTCGCAAAAAATATAAAACCGATATCTCTTTCAATCACAGATCTGCCTCTTGATCAAATATCCCCGGCTGCTGTAACCCTGATAGACGGATATGGTAATTCCGCGGATCAGGCCGTACTCTTGCATGCTTTGCTTTCCGCAGTCGGTTTCAACCCTGAGTTTGTCCTTTCTTCTCCTCTATCACCAGTTGAAAACCTGGGACATCTCCTGAAAGAATATCCTGTCCCTGAATGGTTTAACGATGTACTGGTGCGGGTAGAGACAGATCAGGGATACATACATTTGAATGATACTGACCAGTATGCCCTGCTCGGAACCACTCCGAGCGATGAACATCTCGGCCTCTTGTTGCAAAACGGTCAAATAATAACGATTCATGTTGCTGCCGACCGATTGAAAGATCGTGAAGATCTTATTCTTGAGGTCAAGCTGGAAGATGATGGTCATGCAACAATTACAAAGACGCGCAAATTGTACGGTAGTATGTTTGCCTCTTTTCGAAAAAGATTCACAGAAATACAGCCTGAGGAACGCCACCGCCATCATCTGGAAATAGTGGCTTCCGTGAGCCAGGCTGCCGAGGCGAAAGGAGAATATGTTACCGATTATAATGTTTACCCTGGAATAGAGAAATTTTCCGTCACTGTAGCAAATTACGGGACTCGCCAGGGAGAGTATCTCTATCTGAATATACCGGGACTTTCCAGGAGAATTGCCGGTGTCACGAGAGATAAGCGGGAAAACCCTCTGTATCGAAGCTGCTTCAACCGGAGACATATTCGGACAGAGGTTGTTCTGCCGGACGGATTTGATTCGATTCAGCGCATGCCCCCGGAAAAAATTTCGTTTCCTGTAGGTAAAACAGGGAAAATCATCATAAGGACAAAATTTTTGTCACAGCCTGCCGCCTTTCCTGGAGCTTGCCGCCGACCACGTGTAACCATTGAACAGGATATAGATCTAAAGCCCTTTATTATCCCGCCGGAGAACTATGCTCAACTGCTGGAAATAAACCGTTTGTTAAGTCATCCCAAGACACGAATACTGTTAATTAAGATGAAAGAGAAAGAAGGAAGGGAGAATGCAGTTCTTTTTTATGCCATCGAGCCATCGTAAGAGTAAGAGGGTCATAAGGTAAAAGGCTAACTAAAGAGAAAACCTATCAGTTACTCGAATGAGTTACTGATTTAGCAAATGGACGCATACTTTCTGCGCCTATGAGCACAAAGGCCAGGCTGGCCCCTTTAAGTAGCCGCTACCACATAGTCCCGTGGTGCCGAATTTTTATACCCCATAATCTTGCCTTTCATCCGGTAGTTTTCTTTAGTCCCCTTATTTTTTCCAAGGTATCTCCATAGATATTCTCCTTTGAGGGATTGAGTCCCATGGCCTTGAGAACCAGTCTTTCCGCCTCATCAAGGTTCTCCCTCTCAGTGTAGTAAAGCCAGGCAAGGTTATTATAGGCATCGGCGTTTTGGGGGTCTTTTTTTATGGCTTTTCGATAATATCCTTCCGCCTCATCAAACTCCTGCTTCTGAAAATAGACATTTCCAAGATACAGATAGGCAAGGGGCAGTTTCCTGGATGCCAGTTTATATTCTTTTATGGCATGATCCAGCTCGCCTTTTTTCTCATAGGTAACTCCGAGAGTGAGATGTTCCTCAGGGGTGAGCGGATCTTCCAGCACAATAATCCTGGGCAGGCTACAACCGCAAGAGACACCCAGAGAGCATAGGGTAAAGAACAGCAGGATGAGGGCATGCCCCTTTTTGAATACGTTGCCTTTCATCGTCGCGGCTTTATCAATAATGTCCAGCGGTCTGTCTTATTCCATGGTTTTAGAAGATCATTGGCGGGAATAACCTTATGCCGGTCTCTTCCTGAATTGACGATAATACCGTCCCTGTTATAGCCGACCACCACCATAAAATGGTTCTGTTGATACACCCAGAACCCATAGTCCACCAGGACGATGAGGGGATATCCCAGATCTATATTTTCTTTGAGATCGGTGATGCTGCCTTCATACTGGACAGCCTCAAGACCCTTTTCCCGAGCGTAAATGACCATATCCATAGTCAGCGTCCCTTTTGCGGACTTGCTGTATATTTCCCCAGCAATCGCTTCGGGTGAAGCCTCTGCTCCCCAGTAATTCAAGACCCCTGCCACGGAGGCGGGACCGCACTGGTATATCTCTTGGGGAAAGAAGGGGATACCTTCTATCATGCGTGCGGTTCCGGATTCCATAACACTACGGGAGGCCGTGCATGAAAAAAGGAAAGAAAGGAGTATGAGAAACAGGTATAACAACCCCCGTGCTGGGGCACTCATAGGATTCATTTGATAGCCTTAAAATACCGTCTTACTTTGTTACAATAACCTTGTGCCCTGTAACATAAAACCAAACTCCAACGAATATTCCTATGAGAAGGAGCACTACCAAAACCTCGAACCCATTTCCACCAACCCTGAGATCATCAATCTTCAGGGCAAAATGATGAATCTGTTGGTCATTGAGACGGTCGAGTCTTGCCTGAACCTCTTTCTGGGTGAAGCCCAACTCTTTTAGCCTTTCCTTGATTATCTTTGTCTCCATAACTTTTTGGATTTTCGCAAGGTCAGTAACCCTGTCTGCCTGGTGAGAGCTGAGCATTTCCGAGGATACCATTCCTGCATAGACCCTCGGTACCATGCCCATCACACATATTGCCAGGACAAGATACCCTGCCACCAATCTTGTAAACGTTTTTTTCATTTCACCTACCTCCAGTCTCTTAATCTGAAACTATTCGGAAATGAGTCCTTCTATTCTTGATCCAGGCCGCTTCATTGCGTCCTGGATCAACCGAACGTTTTTCACCATAACTTATAGTGGAAATTCTGTCAACCTTGACTCCAGAAAAACAACAATTCTAATTATGGCATTTTTTCTTCGACAATTGTGCCTTACATCCCCTTTTATCCCCCTTCAAAGGGGGAATTTAACGGAAGAATTCCCCCTTTGAAGGGGGCAGGGGGATGTTATTTTTCAAAATTAGAATTGCTGCCAGAAAAAAAATGGGTAGAGTAGAGAACAGGCCATTCGGCCTGCCCTCCCTCATCAGTAAGGTCGAGGATTGGCGCGCACACCGTTTAGGCCACGTTTCCAATCCCCGCCACGTGAAACGCAGCGTGCGGATTTCCCGCACTACGCTTACTCCATTAACTTCATCTGAACGTTTATGTGACCTATCAACCGGCAGCACTTTCAAGCCTGATAATATCGAATTTTATAATCATTAAATAAACCCAATGTGTTATAAAGCTAAGCTCTACTCCATCTGTTCCAGCCAAAGCCATGACGTTTTCTTGCGTGCATAAGATGCCTTCTGGATAAGTATCAAATCTACGTTTGACCCATGAGCAATCTATTTTCTCTTGTTTCAATATTACTTCTGATTTTTTATCTTTATTCTTAAACTTCTATGCCCCCTTGAATCTTGACTAATTAATAACAAGGGTCAGACGTAGGCTTGACCCTATTCCCTTTACAGGACACGAATACTGTTAATTAAGATGAAACAGAAAGAAGGAAGGGAGAATACGGAATGATGAATTTTGCAAAACGGCGTCTTTGCCGTTCTTATGCAGTTCTTCCTTATGCCATCGAGCCATCGTAAGAGTAAGAGGGTCATAAGGTAAAAGGCTAACTAAAGAGAGAAACTATCAGTTGCTCGAATGAGTTACTGTTTTACCGACGTCCACAGTTTTCCCAACATGTTGTGCCCATGCCAGGCTGAATGCATATTTCAGTTTTTGAATTTCTTTTTTCATACTCATTGACGTACAAAGGCAAAGTACATATACTTCACTCCACCCGAAAGGCTGCTTTTATTATGCTCATTATCCCCATAACAGGAAAATTCAGCAAGAAGAACCTGCCCGTAATGACTATCGGTATCATATTAACCAACTGTCTGGTCTTTTTCTTTTTTCAAACCGGGGATTACGGCCGCTATGAAAAGGCAATGACCTATTATTTCGATTCCGGCCTCGCTAAAATCGAGATCCGTCAATATTTACAATATGTTGAAGAATCTCAATCCCCTGCCGGAAATATTTTTCAGCCTGAACCGAAAAAGATGAAACGGAAAAGGATCATCCACTTACACACAACCATGGAGAAAGATCCTGTTTTTATGAAAAAATTGCTGAATGATGAAATCATTATGCCCGATGATGCCGTGTACGGGGAATGGAGACCATTGAGATCGGGATATAACAGGCTGAAGTCCAAAGTCATTTTTATTCATTACGGATTCAGGCCGGCCTATAAAAATGTTGCGACATGTTTCACTTATATGTTTCTTCATGGTGGCTTTATGCACCTGTTGGGGAATATGATTTTTCTCTGGCTCGTGGGTTGCATACTCGAGTTATGGTGTGGAAGGTTCTTTTTTATTGGGATGTATTTCCTGACCGGCATTTTGTCGGCGGGGTTGTTCACGCTCATGTATCCAAATAGCACTGCGCCCCTTATCGGTGCATCAGGGGCCATCTCCGGGTTGATCGGTGCCTTTACGGTCGCCTATGGAAGAAAGAAAATTCGGATCTTTTATTCTCTCGGTTTCTATTTCAATTACGCCAAAGTTCCAGCAATTCTCCTGCTTCCGGTTTGGATTGGAAATGAATTGTTTATGCTGTTTTTCGGCGGGGTCAGCCAGGTCGCCTATGTCGCTCATATCGGAGGGCTTTTAAGCGGTGCCCTGTTGGGGTTCCTTAACCTCAAAGTGTTCAGGTGGATAAATGAAGAAGTGATTCAAGATGATCCAAAAGAGAAAATTCCGGCTCTGCTCGACAAGGCCTTTAAGTGTTTGGAAAAATTAGACATGAGTGGTGCTCGAGACTATTTTGAGCATGTATTGGAGATAGATCCCAGTCAGACTCAGGCGTTGACGAATCTTTTCACCATTGATAAACTGAACCCGCGTAACGAGACCTTTCACAAAACCGCGTCACGGCTCTTGTTTCATCTCGGCAGGGATAAAGATAATGCGGATACACTTTATCAGGTGTACAAAGAATACCTTAAGATCACAAAACGTCCAAAGCTGAGCGCCGATTTACTCTTCAGATTAAGTTCCTTTTTTCTGGCCGGCAACTATCCCGGAGAGTCCGAGAAAATCATCGCAGCCCTTTTGAAAATATCACCGGGACAAAAGAAACTGCCTACCGCTTTACTGCACCTGGCAAAAAGATACCTCCAGACGGATAAGAGAGAAAAAGGAATTCAATGTCTGAAGGTCCTCAGACATAAATATGCAGACTCTCCAGAATCCCTTATTGCTCAAAAAATACTACAGAGCAACCGCTTATAATCATCGTCTGATTATTTCACCCCCATTTGGCCGAGATAATTTTCCACATAAGGTATAATTTCGTGGCCGTGGTATTTTTTTATAAGGTTTTTCAAGATGCCGGCCGCTTTTTTGGGGTTGTTTAGTTTTTCATTAAAAATATTTGCTGCGAGAAAATAGGCCTTGGGGATGAGATGATTTCCCGAATTTTTCTTGATAAATCGATTGTAGGCTTGAATCGCCTCCTTTGGTTTCCCGGCCTCATTGAAGCAACTGGCAATTTTAAAGGACGTCACAGGTATCGGGACAAACCCGTCATGACCGGATAGTTCCGAGTACACTTCAAGCAGCTTTTCCTTGTTATTTTTCCTGGAAAGAAGCTCCAGATAGGATTTACCGTGCTCCAGCATTTCTGGGATTTTTTGGGTTATTTTCAACAGATTGTAATACCGTTCAGCCAGATCCGGATTCTTGATATTGCCCTTTGTCTCACTTTTTATGAAAAAAACGGCGTCCTCCATCCTCCCGTCTTTGATAAGCATGTTGACTTTTTCCAGGAATTTTCTTTCAGGATCGTTTTCAGAGGGTACAGGTTTGGATTCAAATTCTTCATCGTCTAAATCCACATGGTAGCCGATTTCTTCATGATACTGGAAAAGGACATATCCCATCAAATGATATGCAATGATGGTGTAATAGGCTTTGGCGGAAAAAAGAAGAAAGGGATATAAAGCCGTTGGAAAATAAGAAAGAATATATTTCCATAACACGGCAGGCGCCCCCCAAAGCATGATGAGGAATAAATACATAACCAGGTAACTCCAGCCTATCCGAATGGCCATGCTGACAAAAATTATGGGATTTATGGCATGCAGGAGACTGTTTGTCGTTACAAGGACAATGATGATCGAAGGAAGAGACAGAATCAAAAAACAGGCAAATAAAATTCCAATCAAGGGGCCGAACATTCCGGCAACCCAGGAAAAGGCAAACACAAGGATAAAAAAAAGGATAATCTGCTTGAATACTATCTCAAATTCATCAGAGATAGTGCTGGAATTGATTTTCGGGGGCGTATTGATTTGTCCCCGGGCCGTGTTTTTAAGGACAGCGTAGGAGTATTTTAATATGACGGCCCAAAAAGCAAGCCTCATCAGTAAACCGAACAACCCCTTTCCTGGAAAGATGGAAAAGAGAATAGCCAGCACAACCATAAGAATCAGGGGCCAGGGTTTGAACGGGTAGATAAAAAATTTTGGCAATCTGTTCCAAAAAGGATCAACCGTATCCTCAAAAGCGATTCTCTCCACTTCAACATTGCATTTCGGGCAAAAATAGTAGGTATTTTTAGCCCCATATTGTTCGACAACCCGTTTATCCACACAGTTATTACAGAAGGCGCTGTCGCAAGTGGGGGCAGCGCCAATAAGCCTGAACTGTCGGGTGATAGCAACAATAATCACTCATTCCACGATCCTCCCGTTGCCTGGATTAGTAAAATTAGCGGCATGCGGCTGAAAGAAAAAAACGTTAGCGCTCTTTCGTAGTTGATAAGATCTTGCTTTTTCGCAGATTTATCTCGCTGGCCAGGCATGCTCATGACAATTAGAGATGGGGTAAGGGAACTTTATACTTATCGTTGTTTTAACCCCTTTAGCTTCCCCTTCCCAGCAAAGCTTTTTTCCCTTTCTTTGGAAATGACTATCAATAAAATCTAAGCCATAAGGTCTTAAGAACCAATCGAAATCAAACCACGATCCTTCTTTTGCACCTTCTATATCGCACATCAAAACTATTGACTTTTTTGATTCATCAAATGCTATCTTATGATTAACAGCATATCTGTTATATCTTTCCAGAGTTCTGTTAAAAGAATTGATCTCTTTAGCTTCGAATTCTTCTTTCGATTCTAAGAAGTTAGAAAATTGTTTATCATTCCAGAAAGTTTCTCTTTGATAATGCAGTACTTCTCCTTCTGCTTTTATCTCAATAGCATTTCTCAATGGTCTTATTTCCTCAATTTCCGGGGGTTCTTCTTCCTTTGCAACGTTTTCACTTTCCCCTCCACAACCTGTTAATATCCCCAAAACAAGAAATCCAATTACCAACAAACAACAGGAAAAATTTTTATTCATAATATACCTCCTTCCTCAATGAATAACAATTTTATCTAATGCCGCGGATCAGGCGTGGTTGTTTGCCCTTGCCTGCATCCGGCTTGTGTACGCCCGGCATGGGCGTGAACTTATCTGCCTGTGCGTGTTCGCACGCAGACAAGTGGTGTGACCTGTCCGCTTTGGGCGGGAAGTCCCCTATACGTAAACCCCGTTAATATTTGACATATTAGCAAAAGTATTAGCCGAAGGCAAGGGCGGAATCGTGAGAGACCGTCTGAAGGGCTGGAGCAAAGCGGAAGGCGAGCCGTAGGCGAGAGCGACTAAAAAGGAGAGGCAACCTGGAGTGCAAAGCTATGAGTCCCGCCA
>CBDAFK010000163.1:0-4409 GCA_965195235.1 uncultured Desulfobacterales bacterium
CAAAGTCAAGGCGGTAAAGGAGCCAAATTCAATTTTTCAAGCGAAATGATTCATCGGTCTTTTTTAACCAGCACTCCACGACTTGTGCCAAGGACAGGCACAAAGAATATATAACTTACTGAACTCATACGTGGTTTTAAGCATTGTATTAATGCTTGTTATTGGTGCCGTTGTCGAAGCTTAAGGTCTAATATTTCGCTTTAAAAATTTATTTTGGCCCTTGCCGCCTAAAGGATTTGCTAAATAAAAAGGGTGCGAAACTTGAGTTATTATATTGATGTATAAAAATTTTACACGATGAGTTTTGATGAACTCGTAAAAAGTCAAAAACACACACTTTTGTCATTCCGGCGAAAGCCAGGCACGTAGTGACACGAAGTGAAGCATCAGCGCTAACCTTTAGCGCTATCCAGTAATTACGCCTAATTACACAAAACGGTTTTAACTTGATAGTATAGGAATTTCCTTTTTTTCAAACGTAGGGCAGGGCTTCAGCCCTGCAACATGATGGCAGAGCTAAAGCTTTGCGCTACACCTGCCCGCCAGTGCCGTATATGCCGGCATTGTAGCTCCCCTGTGAGTGAGGCGTTGGCAGGCGGGAGTCCGCACCGAAGGTGCGATATGTTCAACTGCAAAATGAGTACTTTTTGCGAGACCATTAGTTTTAAGATTTTAATTAAAAATGAAAATACTGTTTGTCTGTATGGCTAATATAGTGCGAAGTTTTGCAGCAGAGCGGATGCTCAAGAAGGCGCTAAAAGAAAAGAATAGAAGCGATATCGAAGTTTCTTCAGCCGCAATTTTTGATATGGACGGGGAATCGGCAGACCCCATGGCGGTGAAGATTCTAAAAGAAATGGGGTTTGAGGCCGACGGACATTTTTCGAAACTTTTGACCGAGGATATTGCCGCTGAAGCAGATATGATTCTTGTTATGGAGCAACATCATAAAGATTTTATAATTGAAAATTATATAACCGCCTGGTGAAAGAGCGCCCATATCTCTTGCAACAGATTTCAATGCCAAGGCATAACTATAGAAAACAGACTGTAAACTTTTTTAAAGACAATCTGCCTTGCCGGAAAACTTTGCAGCGAAAAAGTGCCTATTTGACATATTGACATTTTGTCGCAAAACTGTTACTTAATTTTAATTTATTGCTATCTCTTTTTCAACGCAAACGCAAAAGGAGGTATTATGCTGATTGCCATAGACAAACGAGGAAGCATCAATCTGCCGGCTGCCCTTCGGAAAGAACTTGGGCTGGTAAAGGGGTCTTATCTTGAGTTGGTGGTGGAAGAAGGCAGCGCCATTTGACTTCAGCCTGTGTGTGTATACCCTGTTATTCGCTTGAATGAGAAGGGTTTAAACAAACTCAAAGAAGCCCGCCAAAGCGGAAGAGACACCCCCCCTGAATGGTTTGTTTAAAACAAACCCCTTTCATCCTGGTCTACATCTGGAAAGAATTGTAAACGACCCTTCTGCCTGGTCTGTTCGGGTTGACCGTAAGTACAGGATATCCTTTGAGCCAGGAGAATTTCTAACTGATGGGAACCCTGATTGGTCCACCAATGTTTTCCTGTTGCGCATTCTTGATCACGATGATTTGTATAAATTTCCGCGGTAAGGTACCGCTCCACCTGAATCCCTTTCAAAAAAGGTTGTCCGGGGTGGAATGTGGGTCTTTGGGCTGATTATCAGTCGTGGCCCTGGCTTTATCAGAACCATTTTGAAAGCTATTATCCAGCTAAAACTAAACAATGAAAGCAAAGACTTATTCTATGGATAAAAAATTATATAACCGCCTGGTGAAAGAGCGCCCATATCTTTGGTGGTGGGTGAAAAGCATAGAGAATCTGTCCACGGAAAGTGTGGTTCAAGGTGTGCTTGCCAATGGCGATATGGATGATCTATTAATGCTGTTTCAGCTTGTCGGCAGAGACAAGGTAAAACAGATATTTTTGCAACAGATTTCAATGCCAAGGCATAACTATAGAAAACAGACTGTAAACTTTTTTAAAAAGGTTTTTTCTCAAGATGTATGAAAATGTATTAACACAAAATCAGATGGTTTTGGCGAAAAAACTGCTACCTGTATGTTCAGATTTTTATCTAATCGGCGGCACGGCATTAGCTCTCCAGATTGGGCATCGCAGATCAATTGATTTTGATTTAGCTTCATATAATCAGATTGATCCTTTTGGTCTGGAAAGAAAACTGCTTTCAATGGGGTTTGATATTCAGACAGTTTTTACAGCAACCAGCGATGAGTTTTCCATACTCATAAACGGTATTAAAGTAACTTTTTTTACGTTTCCTTTTATTATTAAACATGAAGTTTTCTGGGAAAAAGGTCAGATAACTCTCCCGGAAATTTTAGATCTTGGAGCAATGAAAGCTTATGCATTGGGCAGACGAAACAAATGGAAAGATTATGTGGATCTTTACTTTTTATTGCATGACAGGATAGCTATTCAGGATCTTATCCGAAATGCTGAAAAAATATTCAAACGCCATTTCAATTCAAAACTATTCAGGGAGCAGTTGTGTTATTTTGACGACATTGATTTTTCTGAGACCATAGAGTTTGTTGATGTTTCCCCTAAAGACGAAGAGATAAAAAAATTCCTGGAAACCGTAGCGATAAGGATTTAAGTGGAAAGGAATGGTGGCTGTTTGAACTGCAACAGCGAGCGAATTCCCTGCAGCTTGCTGCAGGGTTCTTCAAAAACCAAACAATGGTGAAACGACTAATATGAACAATAGCCATGAGCAGAATCCCTTTCAAAAAAGGTTGTCCGGGGAGGAATATGGGAATATCGGTCATAGTAGGCGCCCTTTGTCAAAGTAATTGAAAAATCTGTAAATATCAGTTAGAATAATTTAAACATCAATTTTGACGGATTCGTAAAAAGTCGTCACTCCGGTGCCTGTCTGCGTGCAACGCACAGGTAGAAAAACCGGAGTCCAGAGCCTTCGTAACTAGTTGAATAAACTGGATTCCGGCTTTCGCCGGAATGACGAAAAAAGATGTTTTTCGACTTTTTACGAGTTCATTAATTTTGACGGATTCGTAAAAAGTCAGATTCATCAAAATACTGTTACCCGTAGAAATAAGAGTGAGAAGCCAAATGGCATAACACCTGAGGAAGCTTTTAAAGCATGAGATAAGGATAAAAGATTAATGAACAATCTATCCAGTGATAAATTAAAAAAAGCTGTTAGGCTTAACCATATAGATTATTGGCTAAATTCTGCGAAACATGATTTAGATATTGCTGAAACCCTTTTTCAAAATGAGAAATATGACTGGTGTCTCTTTATAGCGCATCTGGTTTTAGAGAAGACTCTGAAAGCCTTTTATGTACCCGTGAATTCACCGAAGAAAATTTTTATCGCATAAAGGAAATTTACAAATGTCTTCTGCAAAAGATAAAGCCATAAATAAGGCAAGAAAACTTATACGGCTCTTAAAAACAAACGGCATTGATGTTTATGAAGTATATCTGTTTGGTTCTTCTGTTACAGACAGGGCAGGTGAATACAGCGATATAGATATTGCGGTTGTTTCAAAAGATTTTACAGGCATGCCTTTTTATGATGTAAAAAAAATAAGCAAATTCAGAAGAGCAGTAGATTTGAAGTTGGAAATTCATCCCTTTTCGCTTGATGATGTTCTGAACAATCCGACTTTTTTTCGTTGATATAAAAAACAAAGGAATTCAAATAAGTTAAATATTTGGTAACTGTCGGCAAATATCTGGTAGGGGAAAATATTGAGAACGTCGGGTGCGACTGGCGGAATCTGTATTAACTTATGGCCAAAATGGAGAGGGTAAGCTTTCAGGAGTTGCCTTCCGAGAGGGCTTTAAAGCAGGAAGGCGCTGGGTGATCAACGCGATATGTTTTAGAGAACGGATATGGTTAACGATTAGCTTAATGAATACATTACTGAAAAACAATTGGAACTCGTGAATGAGCGAGCTGATGTTGTTTAGTGTTAGCTTAGAGCGGAGAGCAAGGAGCGGAGAGTGGAGGGCAGAAGGAATGGGAAAGTATTCGTTTAAATGAACAGACTTGTGTGAGGTAGTGTCTCTATGCTCTCAACTCTAAGCTCTCAGCCCTCCCCAACCTCACCAGAATCCCTTTAAAAAAGGTTGTTCGTGGTGGAATGTGTGTAGGAATAACCCTTGATAGTTTCCTTAATTATGCATACCATAAAATATACATATCATGGAGGTGTGCAATGAAAGCTACAGTAGTTGACCTAACGTGAGTTTACGAATTATCAAAAGTCAACTCTATAACCATTTGTTTTACAAGGAATATTGAGCTGTCAATTGTCCCCCCTAACTTGACAGATATTGTTCCATTCTAAATAAATCGAAGAGCCGTTGCTGAACTTCAT
>CBDAFK010000164.1:0-4093 GCA_965195235.1 uncultured Desulfobacterales bacterium
TTGATTGTTGACGGAACATCAGGTCTTGTCTTCATCAAACCGCCTCAGGTAATCATCGATGAGTATGACCGGTTAAGGCTGGAGAAGGCAAAACAGGTTCAAACACTCGACGCTCTGAGAAAATTAAAGGCCAAAACAAAAGATGGTTATGAGATCAAGCTTGGTGCAAATATCGGACTTTTGTCAGATCTGGAACTGGTTAAAAAATATGGAGCCGACCATGTCGGACTTTACAGAACAGAGTTTCCCTTTCTTGCCAGAAAGAAGTTTCCTTCTGAAGAGGAGCAATTTTTATTGTACAAAAAGATTGTGGAGGGTGCAAAAGGAATCTCGGTCACCATTCGCACACTTGATGTGGGCGGGGACAAATTCTTGTCCTATCTCGATTATCCCAAGGAGCAAAATCCGTATCTCGGCTGGAGATCGATCAGGGTTTCTCTTGAGCTGGATGATATCTTCAGAACTCAGATAAGGGCCATATTGAGAGCTTCGGCCTTCGGGCACATCAAAATACTATTTCCCATGATAACATCGGTAAGTGAGGTCAGAAGAATTATTTCGCTTTTGGATGAAGAAAAAAATTCTCTGAAAAAAAGAGGGGTTCCGTTTGACGAACAGATCAATATAGGCATAATGGTCGAGGTGCCGGGCGCTGTCAGGATATTGGACAGATTGCTTCGCTATGTCGATTTCGCAAGTATCGGCACCAACGACCTTATCCAGTATACCCTGGCCGTGGACAGAAACAACCAGAAGGTGGCATCACTGTATGACCCCCTGCATCCTGCTGTGATTGCTACAATCCTTGATGTGGTATCGAACTGCAAGAAAAACAACAAAAAGGTCAGTATCTGTGGGGAGGCGGCCTCCAATCCTCGCTGTGCCTATCTTTTCGCAGGCATGGAAACAGACCAACTGAGCATGAATCCTGCTTCTATTCCGGTTATAAAGGATTTGATTAGAAAAATAAGATTGACGGATGCAAAGGAGGCGTTAAACAGTGTAGCATTCATGGAGGATGCCGAAGAAATAGCAGCCTTTTTAGACAAGGTCTTGCCAGCTTGAAAAGAACTTAAGCACAGTGTATTGTTACGATATCAATTTCATGTAATTGCTGAATATGAGTTCAAACTGCTCGCCCATGAGGGCCTCGTGTTTCTCAGCATCTTTCAATAAAGCCGCTGTATCTATAGAAGGAGGTTGCGACAACCATCTTTCGTCGCCTTTCACCCAATCTTTAACATCTGAAACAGTAGTAGCCTGATTATCGAACTGGAGTCCAACAATGTGTGGCCGATCTTTTACAGAAATAGCCTCTACCTGACATTCCGCCGATGTAACCAATACCTCAATCTCTTTGGGCATTGGCTGCAAGACTGTTTGAGCGTGCCACTCGAAAAGAGGAAAGGACCTGGGCATGCCGTTAAACAGGGGATGTCTGCAACCATCTTTCGTAAGATAACCTGTAATAAATCCAACACTACGGCAAAAATTAGAGCCTGTCTCAGCTCCGAGAGCGTCCGCAAGAAGCTGGTGGCCAAGACAGAATCCAAGATAGGGCTTATCCGCTTTAAGAGATCGACGTATGATTTCCTTTTCGTTTTTTAGAAAGGGATATTCCTTTTCTTGATCCACATTGGGGCTTCCACCCAAAACGATCAGCCCGTCATACGAAGCAGTATCCGGAACAGGCTTGTGCCATACTTCGACGACGTCAAGCCGGGCATCATATTTCTCTGCTGATCGGATCAGATGTATTCCCGGTCCTTCCCAGGACATGTGCTGAAAGACAAGAAATCGTTTTGTCATATTGCTGAACTCCATAAACGATGTGGTTATTATCGGAAGTATTCCGGTAATAGGAGCTTGTTGTAAAGCTATATATCAAGAGGCGTGCCAAAGGTGGTAGATGTTGCGGAAAATCATTACAATCAGAAGATATTATTACTAAAAGTTCTTAAAGCAGGATGGTGCTGGTGTGAGAAAAGCAGGATATAAAACTACATTCCCGTTATTATTTGCTATATTTTTTACGTAATTGTATTTATACCTCGAAAGGCCGTCAAATTTAACGGAATTTATGATAGTCAACGCCATACCTCTGTGCCTTATAGCTGAATTTACGAGGAGTTGTATTTAGTATTTTTGCTGCCATTGCGCTGTTCCCTCTGGCATTTTTAAGGGCATCAATTATCATATCCCTTTCCAGATTTTCTACTGCCTCGTCCATGGACAGTGCTGGCAAAGTGTCTGATTCCGCACCTGTCTGCAGTGTGGGAGGAAGATGGTAGCTATGGATTACACCCTCTTCACACAAAAGAACTGCTCGCTCTATACAGTTTTCCAGTTCTCTGACATTTCCGGGCCAGTGGTAATCCATAAGCATATTTATGGCAGGTGTTGAAAACCGCCGGATATCCTTGCTGTTTTCCTTTGTATATTTTTCAAGAAAATGATCGGCCAAAAGTAAAATATCTGTCTTGCGTTCTCTCAACGGAGGCAAATATATCGGAAAAACATTCAAACGATAATACAGATCGCCCCTGAAGGTTTCTTCCTCTACTCCCTGTTCAAGATTCTTGTTGGTTGCGGCGATTATTCGAACATCGGTCTTAATGGTCCTCTGACCTCCTACACGTTCAAACTCCTTTTCCTGCAAAACACGAAGGAGTTTTGTCTGAACGTCCAGACCAACTGAGCCGATTTCATCAAGGAATATCGTTCCCTTATTAGCCAGCTCAAATTTCCCCAACTTTTGCTTTATGGCGCCGGTAAACGCGCCTTTTTCATGCCCAAACAGTTCGCTTTCTATGAGGTCTGAAGGAAGCGCTGCACAATTTACTTTAACACAGGGTCTCTTTGCTCTAAGGCTATTATAATGTATCGAGTTTGCCACCAGCTCTTTGCCTGTTCCGCTCTCTCCACGAATAAGCACTGTGGCATTGCTTCTGGAAACCTGAGATATCATCTGAAAGACGTCCCGCATCTTGTTGCTGTTACCTATGATACCGGTAATACGATATTTATTTCCCAGTTCGTTTCTAAGCCTCTGGTTCTCCTCTCTTAACCGCTCCTTTTCAAGGCGGATTGTTTCCAGGTTGATAACATGCCTTGCAACCATGGTCGCAACAACAGACATGAGCTTTTCCCCTTCCTTTAAAGAATAAGATTCATCAAAGGATTTATCAACGCTGATTGCTCCAATCACCTTGCTTGCCTTCATTATCGGCACACATATAAAGGAAAATCCACGATCCTTTCTGCTTTTTCTGGAGGCAGTGCGATTAAGGAACAGGGGTTCCTCGCCGATTTTCGGAATCGCAACCGCCCTGCCGGTCTGGATTACTCTGCCGGTAATCCCCTCCCCCAGTTTGTATTTTACTCTTTTAATAGTGCTTTTGGAAAGATCGTGTGCCACCTCTATAAAAATTTCATTCCGCAAAGGGTGCAATATCGTTACTGTACCTCGCACCATCTCCATTGAACTGGACAGAATATCTAAAACATCATACAGGCTCTTTCTAAGATCAAGGTGCTTGTTTAAAGCCTTGCTGATTTCATAAAGCAGGGTAACTTCTTCTATACGTTTCATGCTAACCCGGATATTTTGTATGGTGAAAAAAAGCATCGCCTTGTGCCGATACAGTGTCTGAACGAAAACCCCGCTTTTGTCATTTCGACCAAAGGGAGAAATCTTAAATGATACTTTTGCTTAGTTTTCATTCAGACACTATATAGACATTTGTATTTTATTAATATCGATATTGATGACCTGTGTCAAATTATTAAACAGCAATTCTCGGTAAAGGGAGTCGGCGGACATCAGATCGTTTGCCAACACTGCTTTAATTCTCACTTCCTGCAATTAATCAATGCCTGAACAAAAACCTCTCTTTTTTATTAATTAATAACATAATTGTATTATGTATCATCCATTATATCATTATTGTAACTTATTTATTTTTTGAGCATGTTGCTGCTTTCGCCAAATAATCAACAATTAAAGATAGTTATATTGATAACACGCGCAATGGAGTTATATGGCACAACCCTTGCTTTTTAATATAACAAATTTTCGGAAGCCGGCAGAAAA
>CBDAFK010000165.1:0-9568 GCA_965195235.1 uncultured Desulfobacterales bacterium
CGTAGGGATTGAGGGAATAAAATCATCAGCGCTTGACAAAATAATTTTCTGAAGTTAAAAAACTATTTTGACCTAAACCGCAAGTAAGGGTTCGGCAGAAAATAAGTTCGCAATTTCAGGTGTTGAGGCGCTCGGCTGACAAGGCGCGAAAAAGCATGAATATCAAGCATATTCAGAATTTTCGGTAGCGTAGTCAGGCGTGATGCATCGGCGCCTGAAATGTGAAGTTATTTTTTACCGAGCCCTAAGTCCTTGTGGGCCCATAGCTCAGCTGGAAGAGCCACCGGCTCATAACCGGTAGGTCCCTGGTTCGAACCCAGGTGGGCCCATACATTGGCAAGTAGATAGCCTGTTCTGGGAACAGGACCTGCAATGTGGTCCATAGTGGCCGATGCCCTCATCGGCCCGATATCCCTCGAATTGCAACCAGTCTTACGACACTTATGCCAGCAATAATAGCAGATATTATTAAGATAATGGAAAACATTGCTCCATCCTGTCTTGCCGAAGAATGGGACAATGTCGGGCTACAGGTCGGGCAAAAGAACTGGCCTGTACAAAACATACGGATTGCTTTGGATCCTCTCCCAAATGTTGTGGCTGCTGCCTGCAGAGAGAAGGTTGATCTTTTAATTACGCATCATCCGTTGATATTTAAGCCTTTAAGTTCTGTCGATTTCAGCACTCCGGTTGGGGCAATAATCAATATGGCGTCTAAGCACAAAATGGCCATATTCGCGGCACATACTAATCTTGACAACGTAACAGATGGTTTAAATGATATTCTTGCTTATAGGATCGGACTTAACAATCTGAAAGTACTCGGAGATATTAGAGGATCGGAAGACTGCGAGGGGCTTGGCCGGATTGGAGATCTTATTAGAAAGACCAAACTTGCATCCTTTGCCCTGGAAATTAAGAAAAAATTAGGTCTTAACTATATTAAAGTCGCAGGGAAACCGGATCTGTTTGTAAAGAAAGCCGCTTTATGCACGGGGAGCGGTTCAAGCCTGATAGATAATTTTTTTGCATCCGGCGCTCAGGTATATATTAGCGGGGATCTTCGGTATCATGATGCAAGGGCTGCAGAAGCAGCAAATTTAGGCATTATCGATATAGGCCATTTTGCATCAGAGCATTTAATTGTTGAAGTACTTGCCAGGAGGCTTAGAGAGATTATATCCAAAAGCGGAATTGATGTTAAAGTTGAGGCGTGCGAGTCTGAAATTGATCCATTTGTGATAATTTAATAGTGTAGGAATTTCCATTTTATGCCTAATGAATTCGGTACTATAGGATAGATGAGTAAAAAGTGCCTAAAGTGAGCTAAAGTGCCTAAAATGCCTAAAGTTGTGGTACGCCTTTGGCGTGTTATATATCTTCAGGGCATGGTTATAAGTTCAGACAGAAACAAAGTGAAAAGTTGTATGGTAAAAAAATTAAAATTGGCAGCGCCGAAGGCGCATTCCTTAACTTTAGGCACTTTAATATACTTTAGCTCACTTTAGGCACTTATGTCCGCACCGAAGATGCGCTAATTTAATATTTATACATAATGAGTTATACATAATGAACATAAAAGAACAGATAGATATTCTGGTAAAACTACAAAAAATCGAAATAGAATCAGATGATATTAAATCGAAACTTAGCGATGTTTCTAAAAAGATTGATTCTTTTGATACCAAACTCAAGGAGTTTGAACAGTCTATAATTGATGAAAAGTCTTTGCTCGATGAGTTGAACAAAAAATATCGCTCGTATGATTCCGACGCTCAGACGAGCCTTGCCCTAATCAAAAAGAGTCAGGAAAAGCTTAGAGCTGTTAAGACAAACAGGGAATACCAATCCTTATTAAAGGAAACTGAAGAATTAAAGGCAAAAAATTCTCGAGCAGAGGATGAGATGTTATTGGGCCTGGATCGTATAGATGAAACAGAGAAAAACATTTCTATAAAACAGGGTGAATATTCAAAACTGGAACAAGTGATAAATAGCGATAAAGAAGCTATAATACGGGAAGCGGAACTCTGGAAAAAAAGGCTTGCCAAGCTTGAGGTTGAATGGAAAGAGGTCTCAAGCAAAGTAAAGCCTGAATTGCTGAAAAAATATATAATGGTAAAACAGCAGACTATGGGGATAGCGATAACATCTGTTAAGGGAGCTGTATGTAGTGGATGTAATATGAATCTTCCCCCGCAGATGTATAATGAACTTCAGCGTTGTGACAGTTTGAAATTTTGCCCCAACTGTCAGAGAATTATTTACTGGGAAAAATCATAGAAATCGGCCGGAGCGGTCCAAACGATCGCCGGATCATTTTTTTGATCCGGAGGAAAGTCCGAACACCGCAGGGCAGGGTGCTCCATAACATGGAGTCGCGGCAACGTGAAGGAAAGTGCAACAGAAAATATACCGCCCTTTTTCAGTGATTGCTGAAAAAGAGTAAGGGTGAAAAGGTGCGGTAAGAGCGCACCAGTTCTTCGGGTGACCGGAGAAGCTTTGTAAACCCCACCCGGTGCAAGACCAAATAGAGGGGTGTTTGAGGGCGGCCCGTCCAAGCCCCTGGGTAGGTCGCAAGAGATGTCGGGTAACCGGCATCCTTAAGATGAATGATCGTTACCCGGCAAGGGGTAACCCGAACCGGGCACAGAATTCGGCTTATGAATTGCTCCGGCCGTTTTTTCCAAGTCCCTAATTAGGGAAACAAAAAAAGAACCATCACGAAAACACGAAAGATTGAAAACACGAAAAAGAATGGTAGTGATTAATTTTGAGTAGTTTCTTAATTATTTTCATGGTGAAGAGCATGCTGCAGATTGAAGATCTTAGAGTAGAAGTCGGCGGAAAGACGATACTGAAAAATATAAACATGGAAATTCCTGAAGGGGAAACCCACATACTTTTCGGACCAAACGGATCAGGCAAGACCAGCCTGATGATGACCTTAATGGGGTTTTCCGGCTATAATGTGACACATGGGAAAATTACGTTCAAAGGGGAAGACATCACCTGTATGCCCATTTACGAGCGTGCCCGCCTCGGTATAGGTGTATCATTTCAAAGACCCCCAACTATTAACGGTTTAAAGACAAGGTCGATTGTTGAGATCTGCGCCGGCAGCCGGCCTGTTGATGTTGATGAACTGGCAAAACAGCTTAATTTTTCAGATTTTCTTGGCAGGGATGTAAACCATAACTTTTCAGGCGGCGAAATAAAGCGTTCTGAACTCCTTCAGCTTATGGCGCAAGAGCCTGACCTTGTTCTTCTGGATGAACCGGGATCAGGAGTAGACCTTGAAAGCATTGTCCTTATTGGCGATACAATCAATTTGCTTTTGCGCAGGGGAATTAAACATCCCAGCAAAAAACCTCATAAAGAGATTGTTTCTGATGGAACAAAATCCGCTCTTGTTATTACCCACACAGGCAATATACTCGATTATATAACGGCCGACAAGGGCCAGGTTCTTTATGACGGAGTTCTGTGCTGTTCAAGAAATGCAAGAGAAATTTTAAAATGGATAAGAGAATACGGCTATAAGGAGTGCGTCAGATGCACACGATAGATGATGCCGGGGATGTTAATCTTGATATTGATCTTAACAACTACAAGGTTGATGCCGAAGACCATGCATATATTGAAAATTTGTCCCAAATCAAATCAACAGATGCAAACCAGCTTTTAGATGTCGGCGTGGATACTGATGAAAATGATCGTGCCGGCACCTTCATACAGAAAGACAGGTCTGTAATACACTGCAAAACCATGCAAGACGGTGTTGAAGTTATGAGCATATCCCAGGCTCAGAAAAAACATGGATGGCTTTCCGATTATATATGGAAAAACATATCTCCAGATACCGACAAATTCACATCCCTGGCAAAGAAAAAACCTCAAGAGGGGTACTTTATACGCTCCCTTCCAGGTGTTAAAACAGAGCATCCGATACAGTCGTGCCTTTATATTGCCAAAGAAGGATCTTCGCAAAATGTTCACAATATTGTGATCGCTGAAGAAGGTTCGGAACTCCATATTATTACAGGGTGCGCAACAGCGCCCCATCTAATTTCAGGGCTGCATGTAGGCGTTTCGGAATTTTATGTCAAAAAAGGGGCAAAACTTATATTTACCATGATTCATGACTGGGGTGAAAAAATAAATGTACGGCCCAGAACAGTGACCAGGGTAGAAGAAGGCGGGCTTATTGTTTCAAACTATATATCATTAAGACCGGTGGGGTCACTTCAGATGTATCCCACAACATACTTGAACGGGAAAAGCGCTGTTGCGCGTTTCAACAGCGTTCTTGTAGCTAATAAGGGTGATTTTCTGGATGTGGGTTCACGAATAGTGCTTAATGCTCCTGACACACGCGCAGAGATAATATCTCGCTCAATTGCCTCCGGGGGATCAATTATCGCGCGCGGTGATCTGGTCGGCAAAGTTTCCGGCATTAAGGCGCATCTTGAATGCAAGGGTTTAATATTAAAAGATGGACTGATATCTGCCATACCTGAACTTCGAGCATATGTTCCGGGTGTTGAGATGTCTCATGAGGCTGCGGTAGGCAAAATTGATCAGCAGGAGATAGAATATCTCATGGCAAGGGGCATTGATGAGGATGAGGCAATATCGACCATTGTTCGCGGGTTTTTAAATGTAGACATAGAAGGATTACCGCCAGGTTTCAAAAACAAGCTTGACAAGATCATCTCCGAAACTCATAAAGATATGATGTAAGAACGATTGATGATTGATGATTGAAGGTATTCTATTTATTTTATAAGAAAAAAATAGAGCGAAGCGATTCCACAAATCAACAATCAACAATCAATAATCATCAATTTTGACCATGTTCAAAATATGGAGCTAAGTTAATTGCAAGGGTTATTGAATAATTTTTCTTTTGCTGAAAAGGTGCGAATATTTTCTTATGATTACTTGAAGTGTTTCAAATACATTTCTGGCTTTGATTCGCCCAGGCATGGTTTTACAAAAAGGCTTTATTCAAAACTGATATCTACATCCCAGCTTTTAGAAGACTTGCTTGATTTTCACGGAGCCAAAAACAATAGTAACTGGTATTTCTACAGGGAGCTTACGGCGGCTGTCAGACATTTAAGTCTGGCTAGTTACTCATATCAACATATATCAAACAGACTTGCATTTTATGACCTTGTGAACACAGAGAGTTTTGAAAAGGAAGGTGAAATTACACTTGATTTTCTGGCAAGTTCTATTATGAAAATGGCGCCTGTTATAGTTGATGAAGCAAAACACCTTAATATCCCCATTCCTGATGAGACTTTTAAGCCCGCCTATTTCCCAACTATTCCGACCAGTGAGATGCTCGATTATAATATTGATGATAAGGATAAAGATCAGCAGAAGAAACATATAGTTAAAATTGCCAGTAAATTTTTGACTATTGCAGGAAACTTTGACCACCTGAGTTTTTATGAACCGTACAGTATGGAAGAAATATTGGCTATTGTTCCGGATAAGGTCAACGAGGTTGAGATTAGATATTTTGAGATGCTTGTACACAACCTTCAATCTTCATTTGATACATATGTGATACACGGAGGATTCAGGTTCGGCAACAGGAAACTTAAACAGCTCCGCGGCTATATTTCAATTATATTCCATCTTCTTCAGATGATCGGCAGGCTTCTCCATTTTTATGAAAGACACCTGCATAAGGCAGGATACAAAAATATTTACAAAAAGGTTCAAGACCGATTAACATCCCTTATTGATACGTCAATCCTCCTTGATCGTATTATTAATTACGGTTTATATTATGTTTGTCACTTCCTGATGACCGGTAAAGCTTTGGCACGCGATATAATGAATGAGAATATAGAGCGTTCTTCCATTACTGTCAGTATTCCGGTAAAACTTGGTTTTCACAGCAGACCCAGTCTTCTTGTCGCCAAAATTGTTCAGCATTACGGGGGGCAGGTAGAGCTATGTATAAAATCGGATAGATTTGACGCCAGCAGTGTGCTTGACATACAATGGGCCGGAGGCAAGATACAGAATGAAAACATCAACAATGTTATTTTCGAAGGGGATGTCCGTGCCTTAAAGGATATAGAAAAGCTTGCCGGCGTCAATTACGGTGAAGATACAATGGGAAAGGGAATTCCGCTGCCTGAAGAATTGAATTATCTTAGATAAATTATATGTCAGATATGGTTTCAGCAATTATTGTGGCTGCCGGTAAAGGCATCAGGATGAATGATAAACTGCGCAAGCAGTATGTTTTGCTTGCGGGCCATCCTGTCTTGGCTTATAGCCTGCTGGCCTTTGATGCATGTGATTTGATAGATTGTATCATTCTCGTTGTTCCAGAAAAAGATATCGATTATTGTTGGAAAGATATACTTGCGCCTCTAAAGCTTTACAAAAAGATCAATCTTGTGCCCGGCGGAGAGAAACGTCAGGATTCTGTATATAACGGCCTTATGGCAATAGATAAAGATGCTGCAGAGATAGTTGTCATCCATGATGGTGTGCGACCTTTTGTTTCTCAGGAGCAGGTGGCGGCATGTATAACCGGCGCAAGAGAGTATGGCGCATGCATTCTGGCTATTCCTGCAGACGATACCTTAAAACAGGTGGACAGTTTCGGTTTTATATCTAACACACTTAAAAGAGATGATATATTGCTTGCACAGACCCCGCAGGCTTTTCAATATGATCTGATAATCAAAGCCCATGAAAATGCAAGGAAGGAAGGCTTTGTGGGCACAGATGATGCATCACTCGTGGAAAAACTCGGTGGGGATGTTAAAACAATTTACGGCAGCAAACGGAATATAAAAATTACAAACAGGGAAGATCTTATTTTTGCAAGGGCATTACTTTGATAGTGTAGGAATTTCTTTTTTTTGCCTAATGAATTTAGTGCCATAAGACAAATGCATCGTTGAGCAGGAAAGTGCCTAAAGTGAGCTAAAGTGCCTAAAATGCCTAAAGTTGTGGTACGCCTTCGGCGTGCTAATTAATAACCCACTTGCCGGCTGGCTATCCGGCAGGAGCTACAGGATGTTGTTACTCCACTACTTTAGACACTCATAACTTTAAAATCAGCAGCACCGAAGGTGCATTCCTTAACTTTAGGCACTT
The DNA here is from genome assembly GCA_965195235.1 of uncultured Desulfobacterales bacterium. Classification (GTDB taxonomy): domain Bacteria; phylum Desulfobacterota; class Desulfobacteria; order Desulfobacterales; family ETH-SRB1; genus Desulfaltia. Next base: position 7,138 of record CBDAFK010000165.1, read on the forward strand.
TAGCTCACTTTAATATACTTTAGGCACTTATATTTACATTACATATCTTGTTGGATCTGATATGCCCGCCTTTTTAAAGCCCTGCTTTCTTAAGATGCAGCTATCGCACTTGCCGCATGCCAGGTTTTCTGGAGAAGGATCGTAGCAGCTATGCGTTAAGGAATAATCAACTCCAAGTTCAACCCCTTTTTTTATAATTTGCGCTTTGGTCATATTAATTAGGGGAGTTCTTATCTTTATTTTTGTAATCCCTTCCACTCCCACCTTTGTGGCAAGATTTGCCATTTGTTCAAAAGCTTTTATGTATTCAGGCCTGCAGTCAGGATACCCGCTGTAGTCGATAGCGTTGACGCCGATAAAGATATCGGATGAAACAAGAACTTCTGCCAGAGCAAGGCCATAGGATAGAAAAATCGTATTTCGTGCGGGTACATAAGTGACAGGAATCTGTTTTCCTATCTGCTTTATATCTTTTACCTTTGGCACATCAATATTGTCGGTAAGAGCTGAAGCGCCGATAATTTTAAAATCCAGATTTATTACAAGATGCTTCGCAACATTAAAGGCATCCGCCACTTTTTTAGCTGCCCGCAGTTCAATGGCGTGGCGCTGTCCGTAGAAAAAGGTTAAAGCATGTATTTCAAAGCCTTCATGCTTTGCAATGGCCAGAATGGTTGTTGAATCAAGGCCTCCGCTTAGCAGGATAACCGCCTTTTTTTTTGTAATCATAAATCCCTCAATTCTTCTTGAATTTAGGAATTTAGGAATTAGGGAATTTAGGAATTGAAGGTATTCTATTGATTTTAATCCCTTAATCCTTAATCCTTAATCCTTAATCCCTCAATCCTATTTTATACCTTTCTTTGTTTATCCGGCCAGATTATTTTATGCACTTGAAGATGAAGCCTGATATTCAGGTTATCTTCAAGTATCCACTTCGCAAGTTCGGCGCAGGCAATTTTTCCAAAAACAGGAGAAAACAGTATATTCTTTTCAGGAAGTTCAGGAGGTATCAACTTTGTGATATTTTTGGCGTACTCATAATCCTTACGGCTTCCGATTACAAATTTGACCTGGTCTTTTTGATTGATCCTTTTAAGGTTTTCAAGATCATTTTTGTCACTTTCACCACTGTCCGGACATTTAATATCCACGATTTTTATGCATCGTTTATCAATTATGCTTATATCAAAGGTTCCGTTTGTTTCCATCATAACCTCATATCCTTTTTCAAGGAGTTTTGATATAAGCATAGGTGTATCATTTTGAAGCAATGGTTCCCCGCCTGTAATTTCAATGAGCGGACAACGATAAATCGCGACCTTCTGAAGGATTTCGGCTAATTCCATCTCCGTTCCTTCTTCATAAGCATAGCGGGTATCACAGTATGTGCATCTTAAATTACATCCGGTGAGCCTCACGAAAACACACGGAAGCCCATTATATAAAGATTCACCCTGAATGCTGTAAAATATTTCATTAATTAAGAGTGCCATGATTGAGTTTTTGGTTCTTCAATTTTCTTCTGAGTTGACTTTATATAAAACAATTAATACTAACACTTAACCTAAATGAAAACAATAAGCATACTAAAAAATACTGTTCAGGAATATGCATGGGGGTCTTATACCGCTATTGCCGAGCTTTCAGGCAAAAACACGCCTTCTGACAGACCCCAGGCCGAACTCTGGATGGGGGCACATCCAAAGGCCCCTTCTATGGTCAAATATGGCGGCAAATGGATATCCTTGCTGGAATTGATTAAGGACAACCCTGAAGATATTCTTGGAAAAGAGGTGGCGCAAAAATTTAACAACACGCTTCCGTATCTGTTCAAGGTTCTTGCAGCGGCAAAACCTCTTTCCTTGCAGGCTCATCCAAGTAAAAAGCAGGCAATCAGCGGTTTTGAAAAAGAAAACAGGCTCAGGATTCCGTTAGATGCTTACAACAGGAATTATAAGGATGATAACCACAAGCCGGAATGTATATGCGCGCTTACACCTTTCTGGGCTTTAAACGGGTTTCGCAGGGTTTCTGAAATTCTATTATTTATGGAAAAAATTTGCCCGCAGGGTTTGGCCGGCGAGCTTGACGATCTTCGAAACCAGCCGGATAAGCAGGGGTTAAAAAACTTTTGTACCGTTCTTTTGACCATGGAGCCTGAGCGAAAAAAACAGGTCGTAGATGATGCACTAAAAAATGCGCACAGGTTTTCAGAAGACGATAACCTTTTTAAATGGACAATAAAACTTTATAATGAATATAAGGCAGACATAGGAATTTTTTCTCCCATATTGCTTAATTTGATTTGCCTTAAACCAGGTCAGGCCATGTTTATCCCGTCAGGTACACTTCATGCCTATCTTGATGGTGTTGGCATTGAATTGATGGCAAACTCAGACAATGTGCTAAGAGGCGGGCTTACCTCAAA
>CBDAFK010000166.1:0-3506 GCA_965195235.1 uncultured Desulfobacterales bacterium
GTCAGCGGCGAGTATGCAATGATAAAGGCTGCTGATAAAATGGGATGGATAGACGGCAAAAAGGTAATGATGGAGACGCTCATCTCGATCAAAAGAGCCGGCGCCGACATGATACTGACCTATTTTGCCATTGAAGCCGCAAAAGAACTGAATGGACATTATAAATAAAAAATAACTTATCATGACAAAAAAATTAAATCATACATCGACCCCAAAGCCCCATCAACATGCTGAAAATAAAGAGGCTGACTTGCGCCTTGTCGCATGGGAAACTACACGCAACTGCAATCTCTCCTGCAAGCACTGCCGCGCATCTGCAACAAAAGGTCCATATAGCGGAGAGCTTGATACTCAGGCTTGTATCCAACTTTTGGATCAGATAGCAAAGGTTGGAAAACCTATAATTATTCTTACAGGCGGAGAACCTCTTTTACGCCCCGATATATTTGAGCTTGCAAGCTACGGCAACGATAAAGGGCTCAGGATGGTTATGGCTCCCAATGGAACTCTGATAACAAAATCCAATGCAAAACAGATGGCTGATTCAGGCATTAAACGGGTAAGTATCAGTATAGACGGCTCTACAAAAGAAAGCCATGACAGTTTCAGAGGAGTAAACGGGGCCTTTGAAGGAGCTCTCAACGGCATAAGACTGGTCAAGGAGGCTGGAATAGATTTTCAAATAAACACCACTATTACAAAAACCAACCTTGACCAAATCCCTAAAATTCAGGACATTGCCATAGAACTCGGCGCAATTGCCCATCATATTTTTCTTCTGGTCCCAACAGGCCGGGGTAAATATATTGTAGATCAGGAAATAACCGCAGAAGAATATGAACGCACCCTGAACTGGTTTTATGACCAGAGGGGAAAAACTCCCCTGCAACTGAAAGCTACATGCGCGCCACATTACTACCGCATACTCAGGCAACGGGCAAAAAAAGAAGGAAAAACAGTTACATTTAAAACTTACGGCCTGGATGCTGTTACAAGGGGATGCCTTGGAGGCACAGGCTTTTGTTTTATTTCACATACAGGTATTGTGCAGCCATGCGGTTTTCTCCAGATAAATTGCGGTGATATTACAAAAACACCCTTTGCCGATATCTGGAATAATTCAGAAACCTTTTTAGCCTTACGTGATTTTAGCAGATTAAAAGGCAAATGTGGAAGATGTGAATTCAAAAAGGTATGCGGAGGCTGTAGAGCAAGAGCTTATGAAGCAACCGGAGACTTTCTGGCAGAAGAACCGCTTTGTAATTACCAGCCAGCCTCATCTCAGCGCTAAGTTTGAAAGCTTTGCACAACCCACATTTTGCTCAAATCCGGTCATTGCAAGCTCATTACACATCCCCCTTTTCAACGCAAATTCCATTACGGCAGCAATGATAGCCAGTGATCTGCACTGATTATCATTATTTTCAAACTATTGTTGGAAACAAGTTTGCAGATACCGCTTTTATTGACAAGTTGAACTGCCGGGATATTGAGAATCTTTTGAAATTTTATCAGACTCTTTGCTGCATGATCATCGGATAATTTGGCTTCAATGAGCAGGAAAGGATTGTGATTATTTGAAAGTAGAAAATCGACTTCTTCCTTTTCCCTGTTTCTTAGATAATGCAAAGAAAAATCCCCAAGCCCGAGATCATTCCAGTTCGATATAGCCCGAAGAAGTTCCAGGGCAACCATGTTTTCAAATTTTGCTGCCTGGGATTCAATTCCAGCATAATCGAAAAGATATAGTTTTTTCTCTTTGGTTATGGCCCTGGATATCTTCTGGCTCCATGGAGGTATTCTGAAAACCATAAAAAAGTCCTCAAAAATCTCAATCCAGTTCCTGACGCTGTCAAATGACACATGAATATCTCTGGCAAGGCTTGCCATTGACAGGGGACTGCCGATCCTGGAAGGCAGCAGAGAAAAAAGCATCTCCATATTTTCAATACTACGAAGCAATGTAACATCACGAATATCTTCGCGTAAGAGCTGTTTTCTGTATGTGTTTGACCAAATCCGGTAAAATTGATCTGTTCTGTTAAGGTATGGATCAGGAAATCCGCTGAATTGACTTAATCTATTCCATGCAGGTTGCGTTTTGTTTGGACAGGCACGAACTTCAATGGGATTGGACAGGAATTGCTTAAATGAGAGATTATTCCCTGCAAGCTCGGCAAGGGTAAACGGCCACAGATAAAAAATAAAATATCTTCCGGCTAATGAATCCCCTCCCTTTTGATACATATCCAGCCTGCCGCTGCCGGATACTATAAATTTATAATTGCTCTTATCCCTGTCATATGCACTTTTAAGGTAATTCTTCCAGTTTGAATATTTATGCAACTCATCAAATATTATAAGCGGTATAGACTTGTCTTTACGATGAACCTCTTCACCCCCGTGACAAAGGACCAAGGGGGACGTCCTTAAATAGTAAAATAAGTTGACATCGAGAGGACCAAGGGGGACGTCCTTAAATAGTAAAATAAGTTGACATCGAGTGTTCTTGGTGGTATGCATGCGACCATGCCCAGAACAGCAAGATTAGACACTCCCGGCCTCTTGCATCATATCATGATCAGAGGAATAGAGCGCCATAGGATATTCAATGATGATAAAGATCGCGAAAACATCATCGAACGGCTATCTATTCTCCTGCCTGAAACTAGGACCCAATGCTATGCATGGTCATTTTTATCGAATCACGCCCATTTTTTGTTTCAAAGCGGCCCCCATGGTATTGCCGGGCTGATGAGAAGATTGCTTACAGGATATGCGGTATCTTATAACAAAAGGCACAGACGCCATGGTCAACTTTTCCAAAACAGATACAAATCTGTCATATGCCAGGAAGATCGCTATTTTCAGGAATTGGTCCGGTATATTCATTTGAATCCCTTGAGGGCGAAGATAGTAACAGATCTAAAGGAACTGGATCGCTATTCTTATTGCGGGCATAGTGCATTGATGGGAAAGAAAAAAAGACAGTGGCAGGATATTGAATATGTTTTGGGATTTTTTGGCAAGAGGATCTGTGAAGCTCGAAAAGAATATCGATCGTATGCTGAAAAGGGGATTTCCATGGGAAGGCGTCCTGAGTTGGTAGGCGGTGGTTTGATCAGGAGCCTTGGGGGATGGGATGAAGTCAAAAAGATGAGGCTTGCCGGACAGGATCGTATAAAGAGCGATCAACGAATATTGGGAGAGAGCGATTTTGTAATGGATGTACTTTCTGAAGCAAATGAGAATTTTTCCCGGAAATATCGACTGAAAAGCCGCGGCATTAATTTTGAAAATGTTGCTGAGAGAGTTTCTTTGCTATTCGATCTGGAGAAGGATTATATAACCGGAAGAGGACGGCAAAGGAACAGAGTCCGGGCCAGGGATTTACTTTGTTATTGGTGTGCGATTGAGCTTAGGATTCCAATGGCTGATTTGTCAAAAAGACTTGACATGACACTTGCTGCGGTGAGCTACGCAGTAAAAAGAGGAGAGAAGATAGC
>CBDAFK010000167.1:0-4980 GCA_965195235.1 uncultured Desulfobacterales bacterium
TTTGATATTTGTGATTTGTTGTTTGTTATTTTAGGAAAGGAAATTCCTATATCATTAAATTATTCTGAGGATGGTTCTTTTTCAGCCTTTGGCGTGTCTTCATAGACATGTTTGACAAGATGTCCCAGTTCAGGGAAAATAAGAGCCTTGCATGCGAGTTTACATGCTTTGAGGCTTCCCGGCATACAAAAGATAACGGTTCCTTTAACAACTCCGGCAGTAGCGCGGGATAAAAGGGCGGCAGAATCTATCTGTTCGAAGCTGAGCTGGGCAAAAAGAGGACCGAACGCCGTAAGCTCCTTGTCAAACATCGGACGCACAGCTTCAATGGTAACGTCTTTACTGCTTATGCCTGTGCCGCCTGTAAGCAAAATAACATTGGGCTTACAATCGCTCATAACCTCAATGATTGTTTGCGCTATTGTTTTGGTGTCATCCGGAATAACCCTGTGAAACACCACCTCATGCCCCTCCTTTTTGGCCCGCTTGCTTATCCAGAGGCCGCTTTTATCGTCCGCAATTGTTCGGGTCGTTGAAACCGATATTATGCCTGCCTTTACACTCTTTGGGGCCTTTTTTTTATGTTCTCTTGTGCTCATAATATTACATCAAATTTCAGTATGAGAGCTTTGCAATAGCCACCTGGTCTTTGCCGTCATGTTCGACTAATAAAACATTTACTGTTTCAGAGAGTCTTGTTTCAATAAATTTGCCGACATAATTTGCCTGAATTGGAAGCTCCCTGTGCCCCCGATCAACAAGCACAGCCAGCTCAATACGGTCAGGTCTTCCAAAATCTATAATTGCGTCCATTGCCGCCCTTATAGTACGACCTGTAAACAGAACATCATCGATTAATACGATCTGCTTCCCATCTACGGAAAATGTTATGTCTGTAGCCTGAACTACGGGATTATGGCTAATTCTTGTCCAGTCATCACGGTACAGGGTAATATCCATATCACCTGTTGGAATTGAAACCCCTTCGATCCCTGCAATTGTGGACTGAATACGCTTTGCAAGATAAACTCCTCGTGTGTGAATGCCGATCAGTGTAAGATTGTCAGCCCCTTTGTGTTTTTCAAGTATCTCATGGCTGATCCTTGTCGTTATACGATCTATATCTGCTGCATCTAAAATAATATCATATTGGCTCATTGATTCTCTCCGGTTCAACAAAATTATTAATTCTTCACCGCAAACTATTATCTATTTTATACCTAAAATAAGCGATTAACCCCGCGAATCCGCGGGGTTAGCTATTAACTGAATGATTTTAAAAAGTTATGATAAATCTTACTTTCATCTGTTGAGTGATAATTTTTCATAAGAGAACAACTTTAAAATTCAAAGGCTAACGGCTGATAGCTAACCGCTTAATTTAAATTATATCATTAAACATGTCTGTATCAAGATATATATCACGGCCCAAATACCTGCCAAAAACATGGGTTGCACTCCCGCCGCAGGCGGATTGAAATTACCTTGATTTTGTATGATATTTTTGTTTATCATAATATTTTTTATTAAGTCAATATTGATGAATTCGTAAAAAGTCCCAATAGAGTTCGGATGGTGGGTGTAACCGATAAAGCGCCAAAGAAATCATGACTCGATTTTATTGTATAAACAGTTTTGTTATCATATTTGTTTTGTTTGTTGGAGGATGTGCCGTTGTTAAAAAAGAGCCGTCTGCTATCAGAAAAGCGGCTCTCACAAGAATTTCTCCATCCGAATATCCCGTGTTTGCAGATGATATGCTTTATGACGGTTTAGAACACAGCATCTGCAAGAGCATTTCATATCTTAAAAAGGTCCCTTCTGATAGAAAATTCATGTTCGGCAAAGACAGCTTTACCGCTGATCATCTGATTAAATCTTTGCAGTATTTTCTAACCTGTATTCAGACAAAACCATCAAAACACGACTTGAATAGATTTATAAGGTCTGATTTTCTGGTTTACAGGTCTATTGGAAGTAATGGCGGAAATAATGGATCAGGAAATGTCCTTTTTACAGGGTATTACGAACCAGTATTAAAAGGCAGTCTAACACAAAGCGATGAATTCAGGTTTCCGGTTTACGCATGGCCTGACGATCTGGCTGTAATTGATCTTTCGCTATTTTCTCCAAAGTTTTCAGATAAAAAAATAATCGGAAGATGTTTTAAAAATACGGTCGTGCCTTACTATGATCGCAGAGAAATCGAAGATCAAGGTTGTCTTGAAGGCAAGGCCGAGCCTGTTGCATGGGTAAAGGATCAGGTTGACCTTTTTTTTCTTCAGATTCAAGGTTCCGGGAAAATTTGTCTAAACAACGGAAAAACAATTAATGTTCATTATCATACCTCGAATGGCCGGCCGTATAGAAGCATAGGAAAATATCTGATCGAAAAGGGTAAAATACCAAAATCAGAGATGTCCATGCAGAAAATTCGAGCCTATTTGCGGGATAATCCGGAAGAGCTTGACACGGTTTTGCATTACAATCCCAGTTATGTGTTTTTCAAAATAGAAAAAGATGGCCCCCTGGGCTGTCTCAATGTCAAGTTGACTCCAGGCAGATCCATAGCATTAGACAGAAAAATATTTCCAAAGGCCGCTTTGGCCTTTATTGAAACAAAAAAACCACTAATAGACGGAACCGGCAAGATTCATGTATGGAAAGACTGCAATCGATTTATTTTAAACCAGGATACCGGCGGGGCAATTCTTGGTCCAGGCCGCGCCGATATATTTTTTGGAAACGGTATATATGCTGAAATAGCGGCAGGCCACATGCAACATCCAGGAAAATTGTACTTTCTTATTCTAAAGCCGGAAATTAGTCGAGTGGTCGAGTGGTCGAGTGAACCGGCAAGCTTGACAGGTTTTTGAAAAATGAGTAATAGAAGCGAGCAACTAATAACACTTTGGTATAGTTAGAGGTATTTATATGTTTGGCATTGGTATGCCTGAAATGATTTTAATATTGGCTGTAGCCCTTATAGTTCTTGGCCCAAAAAAACTCCCGGAGCTTGCAAAATCCCTGGGCCGTGCTTTGCGCGAATTTAAGAAGGCTACAAGTGAATTAAAAGAATCAATAGATGTAGATAATGAATTGACGGATGTAAAAAAAACTTTTGATGAAATGAACAACGATATCAGGGAGGCTGTTGATGTAAATATTGATCTTGACGATAAGGCTCAGAAGATCTCGGCATCTTCAAATGATAAAAAAAGCAAAAAAGAGCCTGAAGAGGATAGAGGACCTTTAAAAGATGAAGAAAAATGAGGATGAGAAAATCCCTTTTACCGGCCACCTGGAAGAGCTGAGAAAGCGTCTTGTCGCGTGTTTTATAGCTATCGGCATAGGATTTGCTTTTTCATACGGATTTAAGGAAAAAATATTTGATATTTTATCTCATCCGCTTATATCGGCAATGGGCGCAGACGACAAGCTGATTTTTACAGGGCTGCCCGAAGCTTTTTTTACCTATTTAAAGGTTGCCTTACTGTCCGGCTTTATGCTGGCAGCGCCGGTTATTCTATATCAATTCTGGGTGTTTGTTGCTCCAGGTCTGTATAAAAAGGAAAGAAGTCTTCTTGTTCCGATAGTTCTTTTGTCCTCTGTTTTCTTTGTTGGGGGGGCGCTGTTTGGATATTTTATTGTTTTCCCATTTGGATTTAAGTTTTTTTTAGGGTTTTCCTCTGACACCATACAGGCTCTTCCTTCAATGAAGGAATATTTAAGTTTTTCCGCTAAGTTACTTCTTGCCTTTGGACTTGTTTTCGAACTTCCGCTTATTATTACTTTCCTGGCCAAGATGGGTCTGGTTTCAGTAGATTTTTTGAAAAAAAACAGAAAATATGCGCTAATATTGTTTTTTGCAGGCTCTGCTATTTTAACTCCACCTGATGTTGTGACGCAGATAATGATGGCGCTGCCTTTGATGGTTCTATATGAAATAAGCATTCTTGGCGCCAGGGTTTTTGGGAAAAAGAAGGCAAAGCAAAGCGATAAAGGGGGAGGAGATTTATAGCAACGATATCAGACCGTTAGTCCCCTCTCCCCTGGTGGGAGAGGGTTAGGGTGAGGGGGATTTTATGCGTCAGTGCTGTCAGATATTGTTTGTTATTGACAAAATAGATTGTGCTTGATAAATAATTTAATATAAATTTAGTTATTATTTTTTTGATAAATAGATATATGGAAGGAGGTGAAGTGTGTTTATGCGTAAAAAATATCTGATAGTTATGGCTGTTTTCGGTATTGCCGCCCTGTTTTTTGCAAGCGGTATTTATGCCGGTACCGCGGTGCAGGATGTGATCAAGATGGAAAACAAGGCTTATGCTAAGCATAAAAAGAGCATAGTCATGTTTTCACATAAGAAGCATATCGAGGATTATAAAGCAGGCTGCGGAGAATGTCACCATGATGCAAACAACAAACCTCTTGATAATCTCAAAGCAGGAGATGCGGTTCAGAATTGCATCGAATGTCACAAGAAACCGAGCGAAAGACCAAAAGGAAAAGGTGCGCCAAAGCTTAATAAAAAGCAAAGATTAGAATACCATGCCGAGGCGATTCATTACAACTGCAAGGGTTGCCATAAGAAATTCAACAAGAAAACCGGTACAAAAAAAGCGCCTACAACCTGCACAAAGTGTCATCCTAAAAAGAAAAAGTAAATACCGGCAGGTTTATAATACAAACATGGCAAGCATAATAAACGATGCTTGCCATGTTTTTTTCTATCCCCCCTCTTCCTCTCATTGCATGCCTTTTATCAGAAAATGCGCCGATCTGAACTAAAAGCTTTCGAGGCTTTTGGGATAATATAATTTTTGCATTTTCATTAAAAATAATGTTATATCTACAATAAAAATCAACTCTGATGAATTCGTAAAAAGTCGAAAAGTTTTCTTTTCAGTCATTCCGGCACGCGGCGCAAGCGCCTGCGCTGCACGTAAAAGCCGGGCACGTAGTGACACGAAGTGA
>CBDAFK010000168.1:0-4786 GCA_965195235.1 uncultured Desulfobacterales bacterium
ATGAAGTTCAGCAACGGCTCTTCGATTTATTTAGAATGGAACAATATCTGTCAAGTTAGGGGGGACAATTGACAGCTCAATATTCCTTGTAAAACAAATGGTTATAGAGTTGACTTTTGATAATTCGTAAACTCACGTTAGCTTTCAATTTGTCAAGACGGAATCACCAATGTCCATAATCTTCTATTGCTTTGCGATCTAATGATGACAGCTTCAATTCCTCAGGGATCAATATTTTTTAAAAAATCTTTACCTGCGTAGATTTTTTTGCTATATTTTAAATATTAAAGATTTTTTTGCTTCTAATTACTGATGGCTTAAGGAGAAAGATAAAATGAAAATCACTATCATATATGACAATGAGGCATTTGATAAAAACCTTGAAGCTGATTGGGGGTTTTCATGCTTTATTGAGGTTTTTGGCAGGAAAATACTTTTTGATACAGGCGCAAAAAGCGATATTTTGCTTAACAATATGAAAAAACTGAATATTGATCCCGGGCTGGTTGATATGATTTTTATCTCACATGACCACTGGGACCACATCGGCGGGCTTTTATCTTTTCTTGAAATTAATCCCGCAAAGCTTTATATCCCTTCTTCCTGCCAGGAGGTCCCGGGATCAAAGGAATTAATAAGAGTTAAAGGCCCTGTTGAGATTCAAGAGAATATTTTTTCCACAGGTGAGCTAAAGGGGCAGGAGCAATCCCTTGCAATAAAACACAACAAAGGTGTGGTTGTGATCGCCGGATGTTCTCATCCAGGTGTTCGGGAAATTCTTAAGGCAGCTTCAAACTATGGCAAAGTTGTCACTCTCATCGGCGGATTGCATGGATTCAAAGAGTTTGATCTCATACAAGACCTGGAAAGCATTTGCCCGACCCATTGCACTCAATTCAAACAAAAAATCAGGCAACTTTATCCTGATAAATATATTGAAGGTGGCGCGGGCAGGATTATTACAATATGAGCGCAAGGCAGGGAAAATATATGATTATTAATAAAGTTGACGTCGGCACAAAAGGTAAAAATTACAGCGGCATTGTTTCATTGGCGCTTGTGCAAAAAGATGACGGCTGGACTTATGAGGTTGATAATGTGACAGGCGGCGGTTTTACCTTAACATGGAGGGCTAAAACGCCGGAAAAGGCTTCCAGTAAACTTCGAGATATTTATAAGGATGAAGTTTGGGATTTTAAGATCGTAGAATAAGTGTAGTTGGGGGTAGAAATGCCTCAGGATAAATTTCGCCAAAAAGTTGAAGGGTTGTTATCCTTTGCCGATGTTAAAATTAATGGCGACCGTCCCTGGGATATTCAGGTTAATAATGACAAGCTGTATGCAAGATTACTGGCAAATGGTTCTCTGGGCCTGTGTGAGTCTTACATGGATGGCTGGTGGGACTGTGACAGACTTGATGAATTTTCTGATAGAATTTTAAAAGCCCACCTGGATACCAGAGTCACACCAAGGACATATTTTTTTGATGTTTTTAAGGCTAAGCTGTTCAACCTCCAGAAGCCGTCTAAAGCATTCAAGGTCGGAAAGCATCACTATGATATCGGCAATGATCTTTACAGGCGGATGCTTGGAGAGCGTTTGATTTACAGTTGTGGATACTGGAAAGATGCGACCACTCTGGATGAAGCTCAGGAGGCGAAGCTGGATCTGATATGCCGGAAACTGGATCTGCAGCCTGGAATGCGTGTTTTGGATATCGGTTGCGGCTGGGGCGGAACCGCTAAATTTGCCGTTGAACATTACAACGTCGAAGTTGTCGGCATTACTGTTTCAGAAGAACAAGTTCGGTTGGGAAAGGAGATCTGCCAAGGTCTGCCGATAGAAATACGCCTCCAGGATTACCGCAGCCTGGAAGGTGTCTTTGATCGTATCCTTTCCATCGGCATGTTCGAACATGTTGGTTATAAAAATTATGTTGCCTTTATGAAGGTCGTTAAAAGATGCTTGAAGGATGACGGGCTTTTCCTGCTGCATACAATAGGCGGAAACCGCTCGGTTACCACCATTGACCAATGTATTGAACGATATATCTTTCCTAATTCCATGCTGCCGTCAGCAAATCAGATATCTGCTGCCATGGAGGGGCTGTTTGTTCTTGAAGACTGGCACAGTTTCGGCGTTGACTACGATAGGACCCTGATGCAATGGTATAAAAATTTCCATGAGAATTGGGATGTTCTGAAAAAAAATTACGATGAGCGGTTCTGCAGAATGTGGAAGTTTTATCTTTTGGTCTGTGCTGGATCCTTTCGCGCCAGACAAAACCAGGTATGGCAGATAGTTATGTCTCCGGAAGGGGTTTCCAACGGGTATCAGGCCCAGCGCTAAGCTACGAGCTCATTACCTTTAATATAATAATGGTGATATTATCGTCTCCTCCATATTTGTTAGCCAGATCCACCAGCGTTTTGCATGCCTTATACGGGCTTTCTTTATTAACGACATGAAGTATTTCTTCCGGAGAGATCTTGTCGGTTAAACCGTCGGAACTAATGACAAGGATATCATCTTTGAAATACCGAATTTCGCAGATATCAGGCTTTACTGTTTTTTCAATTCCCATGGCGCGGGTGAGTATGTGTTTCAACATGCTGCTTAGATACTTTGCCCCTTCCGGGTCGATAGCTATCTCTTCAGCAAGAAGATTATGGATTACAGACACCAGCTTTATGCTTTTATCACGTACAAGGTATACGGGGCTGTCGCCTACGTTGGCGGCAATGAGGGTGTTGTCTGCGAAATAGACGGCCGATACAGTGGATCCCATCCCCTGGCAGGAGTTTTTATTGTGCGAGGCCTGGAATACCGCCTGATTGGCCAGATGGATGCTGGAGAGGAGCCACACCTTTGGCGTGGCCTCTCTTCCTTTTTCTTCCCTGAATCGACTCATGTAGTTTTGAATTGTTTCAACCACCAGCTTGCTTGCCACTTCGCCGGCCTGGTGTCCTCCCATGCCGTCGGCCACCACATAAAGCCTCTGGTCGTCATCCAGAAACAGGCAATCTTCATTATTCTTTCGTTTCCTTCCGATGTCGGTAATGCCTGCTGATTCGATAATAACCATAATTATTTTTTATATCACAAAAAAATATTTTACAGGAAACTTTCTTTAAGCAATAATCCTGTATTGATTTTGTTTTCATAGTATTATAAAAAGATTGTATTCGTTCAGAGGTAAAAATTTTGGCGCAGTCTGGATTTTATTCGATTTTATAGGATGGTAAGCACTTAGAGATTTTGTTATGACAACCAGGTCTCAGCAATTTGGCGAAAAAGGTGAATCTATTGCCGTTAATTGCCTTAAAAAACAGGGATACAGGATAATTGAGCTAAATTACCGCACTAAACTCGGCGAAATCGACATAATCGCAAAACAGGGGGGAAGCCTTGTCTTTATAGAAGTAAAAGCCAGAAAATCCAGCCGGTTCGGCCGCCCTGAATTGGCGGTAACCCCAAAAAAACAGAGAAAAATTTCGATGGTAGCTTTATATTATCTCAAATCCACAAAACAAAGCAATGCAAAGGCCAGGTTTGACGTTGTGGCTATTAATTCAACAGACGATGGGCCAAACATTAAGATAATCAAAAATGCCTTTGAACTCGCCTACAAATAATCCTGAACAGCCCGGCAGGAAAGGGGATCTTTATGTTATTGCCACTCCAATCGGGAACAGGGAGGATATCACTTTAAGAGCTCTTAATATTCTCAGGCAGGTCGATGTTATTGCGGCTGAAGATACAAGGCATACCGGAAAACTTCTTTCTTTTTATAAGATTAAGGGTTGTCTCACTTCCTGTCATGAACATAACGAAAGAGAGAAAATACCGGCCCTGTTAGATAAACTTAATTCAGGACTGTCTGTTGCGCTTGTGTCGAATGCCGGGACGCCGACCATATCCGATCCGGGATATCAATTGATAAAGGCGGCTATAGAAAGGGATATAAGAGTTGTTCCAATACCCGGCGTATCTGCAGCCGTTACCGCCATCAGCGTTTCAGGAATGCCGACCGATTCCTTTGTTTTTGTCGGTTTTCCGGCGAGAAAAAAGGGAAAGCGGCTTGAGCAGTTGAGGAAACTGGCATTTGAGCAAAGAACAATAATATTTTATGAATCTCCAAAGCGTATTTTAAAATTTTTAGAGGAAATAATAATGGTTGCTGGAGACAGAAAGGGTGTTTTGTCTCGTGAAATGACCAAGCTTCATGAGGAGTTTGTCAGAGGTAATTTATCCGACATTTTCAGCTCATTGAAAGAACGTCCATCAATAAAGGGAGAGTGCACACTTCTTGTGGCCGGAGAAGAGGAAGATAAAGATGTTTCCATAGAAGAGGTAAGAAAGGAAATAAAAAAGAGGCTGGTTTCAGCAAAAGGCAGCCTGTCTGATATTGCAAAAGAGATAGCAAAGAAATATAATCTTCCCAAAAACAGAGTGTATGACGAAGCTTTGAAGATTAAGGGGGATTGAGGGATTAAAATCAGTAGTCCACCGCAGGCGGACCTAAATTCCTAAATTCGCAATTAAGCAAAGCGAACCAAGTTCGGAGAGGTCAGAGGTCTCAGCCCCGCCAGAGGCGGGGCAAATTATAAATAACAAATATCAAATAACAAATATCAAATAAATAACAATGACCAAAATTCAAAATCCCAAACCCGTATATGACCAAAATTTGAAACTCCAAACATGTTTTGGTCATTGAATATTGAAATTTGCCTGCCTGTGCGTGTCCGCACGCAGACAGGGGATTTATTTGTAATTTGATGCT
>CBDAFK010000169.1:0-18136 GCA_965195235.1 uncultured Desulfobacterales bacterium
ATTATGTTCATGTTTGAGGGATGGGGCATGAGGCTGGAACACTAACGACTAACGTAATCTAATATTTTGCACTATGGCGGGGGCCTTTCACGGCCCCTGCTATGGTACAGAGTTGAAGGAGTAGGGAGTAAATTTTTACAGTTTCAGAACAAGATAGAACAGGTATCCCGCATAGCAGGACAAGAGAATAATGCCATCTTTTTTGCTGGTAGAAAAAGTTTTTTTCATCATCAGCCACGGCAAAAGGCTGATCAGAATCATAGCGAGATAATCGATTAATAAACCGCTTCCAATAAACCCTCCAGGGATCTGAATCGGCCTTATCAGGGAGGCTGCTCCAAGCACCCCGAGTATGTTGAAAACATTGCTTCCCACCAGGTTGCCGATGCTGATATCCATCTCCCTTTTTATTGCCGCTACAAGGGAAGTGGCAAGTTCCGGCAAAGAAGTTCCGAATGCCACAACTGTAAGCCCAATAAACTTTTCACTTATACCAAATGCATGCATAATGCTAACCGCAGAATTGACAAGCAGCTCTGCTCCCGCAACCACGCCGGCTATTCCAGCCACGATCCGGATAATCTGGCCCGGCCTTGAGATATAATCAATCTTATCCACAGCAGGTTTGGTCGAGTTGGAAATTGGTCGAGTTGGAAATTACACTGTTTACATTGGATACATTTTTAGATTCCTTGACGGCAACATAATAATTAAAGCATATATAAAGGATTATTCCGCAAAACAGAGTAGCCCCATCAAAGCGACCGAGTTTTGAATCAAGAGAGATAAGCAGCAGATATGCGGAGATGCCTAACATGATCGGTATGTCCCTCTTGATAAGCGATCTGTGACATGATAAGGGCCGGAAAACAGATGTAACCCCAAGAACAAGGGCAATATTGCAGATATTGCTTCCCACAACGTTTCCCACGGCGATCATGCTCTTATTTTGAATAGAGGAAACAATGCTTACAACAAATTCAGGAGCAGATGTGCCAAAAGCCACAATTGTCAGGCCTATAACAAGCGGACTTAAACCAGCGCTTCGAGCAAGACTCGAAGCCCCTTTTATAAGCCATTCAGCACCGTAATAAAGAATCAGCGATCCTGCAGCAAATAAAACCGGATCAAGAATAATGATTTTTAATTCTCCTTTTTATGTTTTTTCTACCACTGTTCATCTTTTTGTCGTGCATACCCCATTATTTTAGCAAATGCAATAAGTTAACAAAAACGAGTTTATCCGGCTTGTTTTTCCTTCCATCCAGATTTGTATTATCAAAATCCTTGCATATAAAATTAAATAAGTGTTAGGTGTTAGGTGTTAGGTGTTAGGTATATGATTAATAAGTAATTATGGCCCCATTAGTAACTGCTGGGTAACAATGGACTCGCTGAATGGGTATGTCAAAAAGCGGGGTTGCATTTTTTCTCCCAATGGTCTAAAATATGAACACAAGGGACCGGATTGGGACTTTCCATCTGCCATGGGATCATTGAAAATTAGAACAAGAGAGAGGAGAAATGTAAAAATGCTAAAACCAAGGATACTAATTGTGGATGACGCAGAAAACCTGGTTAAAACCATGGTCAAGCGGCTTAATAAAAGAAACATTGAAGCGACCGGCGTTCTGAGCGGTGAAGAAGCCTTGGAAACGATTAGGAAAGAAACTTTTGATATTGTTGTTTTAGATGTTAAGATGCCGGGAATAACCGGAATAGAAACCCTGCGGGAGCTGAAGAAGATCGATCCCGGGATTGAGGTTATCCTGCTTACCGGACATGCTTCTGTCGATGTAGCTCTGGATGGAATGAAATTGGGGGCATACGAGTTCCTCATGAAGCCATGTAAAATTGAAGAGCTGGTTGAAAAAATTGACGGGGCATGGGAAATTAAGACGGAAAGAGACAAAAGAATTCGCAGGGCCGAAGTTAGAGCAAAGGAATGAACTCATTATGCCTGAAAGTGGTAGTTTTCTTCCAGAAAAGCCTTTGCCATAGCCTCCACACTTGCTTCGCTACCCATTAGCATATCCATCTGCCGGGTAAATAAAAGCAACCGTCCGATCAACTCCAGTTTTTCTTCAATCAAGGGGAGTTCCTGTTTTTGATAACTGCTGTTCACATTATCTCCCTTGACTTTTACAGAAAAATCGAGCCCTTTCAGCATTGCGGCGATGGAGCGGGCACGCCGGTTTTTTCTTACATCATCTGCCGCGCCACCCTGAAAGGAAAATGTAATGTAATTCTTATTGATAGTCTCGCTGCAATATGAATCGAGAACACTGTAATGGTACCCGACCCTGGAGCTGAAATTGATATACGTGTCTGAAATAATTGCGTAGCTCCGATCCCCGAATCTCTGGCCCGCATTCAATGGGGGAGCCAACATCTGCCTGCTTATTACCGACATAAGACCTCCAAGTTGGACCGGCTTGGGCTCGCGGCCATCCAATTCTTTGTGCGTCATCCCTTTCAGAAGAGCCTTCAAAGGGATGGAGGCGATATTATCGATTGTAACCTTCTTTACACCTCTGGTTGTTCCGGCAAGACCTCCTTCCAGATCGATTATATGAAGGTCTATAGGAATACGCGCATCCAACTTAACAGCGCCTTCTCCCTTGTCTGAAACCAGATCGCTGATCTGGAACATCTCGGTATAGGATACTTCATGGACGAAACGCATAATGTCATGAAGAGATGTGCATGACTGGGGGGTAAAGTCGGGCGACTTTGGGTCAAGAAGATGTAACGGTAAAATCAAATCAGCCACCTGCTTTAAGGTCTGATATATTGGAGTATCCTTCATGTGAGGAATCTTGCTCATTTGCAAGGAAAGTAATTCGTTAACTTTGCCCTGATAAACTCTTCCGGAATAGGCGTCTACTGTGATTTCCATACCGGAGGGAATATTGGTGGTGGCCACTCTGGCATTAAGTATGGTGGGGACCGCAAATTCCCTGGACAGAGATGCCATATGTCCCAGCACGCTACCTGAGTCGGCAACAATAGCCCCTGCTTTTTGCATAATGATTCCAAATTTTGGTGTCGGATGTTTGGCCACAAGAACAGCACCTTCGGGAAAATTGAAAAGGTCTTCTTCCGAGCGTATGTGAAATGCCGGTCCAAATCCTACGCCCGGAAAAGCTACAGCCCCGTTTTCTATCAATACGTTATAACCGGCAAGCCTGGGTATTGTCTTTTTGAAACCGTCTTTTTTTTCAAGACGAAGCGGCCTGGTTTGCAGCATGATAAGCCGGCCATTGCTGTCAAGCGTCCATTCCATATCCTGGGGGCATCCGAAGTGTTTTTCCAGTTTGAGGGCATATCCAGCCAGGATCCTGATATGTTCCGGCGTCAGACACGCTTGATCCTGTTTATTTTCGGGCACCGGGATTTCAACCAGACCGCCTTCGGGATTGGTTACCAGTTGTACAGGTTTATGGGAGATCTGGGTTTCAAGGATTTTGAGTTCCTTGTCTTTGGAAACCGTGTAAGTGTCCGGTGTTATTGTTCCGTCCACCGCATACGGTCCCAGGCCCCATACAGCGCTGATAAGGATGTTATCTTCCAGTATGTTAAACGGGTGCCGCGAATACATCACACCGCTGACAACCGATTCGACCATTTCAAGGCAGGCCACGCTCATGGCGGTGTCTTCATCCCGAATACCCTTGTTGAGACGATATGATATGGCCCTGGGTGTATAAAGGCTGGCTAGAATGTATTTGTAAGTTGTTAGAAGCTTGTCCAGGGGAACATTCAACGAAGTCAGATATTGACCCGCATAAGAAAGTTCGCTGTCCTCTCCTATTGCGCTGCTCCGCAAAGATACTCGTGGTGAAGAATCTGCAGGTCCTGCCTGCCTGATCTCTTCGACCATCTTATTGTAAGCCGACAGGATGCCCTTTTCTACTTCCGGTGGAACCCGTGCCAGGATAATCAGCTTCTGAATTTCCTCACTCACGCTGTTTGCTGTTTCCTGATCATCAGGATCCAGCCCCATTTGTCTCTTCTTGATCTTATCAACAAGATCATTATAACTCAGGAAGGCTTCAAAAGCGTATGTTGTTATGGCAAATCCTCTGGGGATGGGGAGTTTGACGCGATTGCACATTTCGCCTAAGTTTGCGCTCTTCCCCCCTACCCAATCGACGCTATCCCTGGTCACTTCAGTATAAAGCAGGATCGGTTCAGTAAATGATATTTCCTTCTTTTTGCCCAATTCCTCTTTTATCTTGTCATTGATTTTTGTAAGTATATCATACAACGCTGTATACCGGTCGTTTGAAAGTGAATTCAGAGATTTGACCATACGATTGGTGTGAAAGACAGCGCGTGTCGAATTGGCTCTTATATAAGACATGCCAAAAATTTGTCGGCCCTGCAGCTTCTCTTCCATATCCGAGATAATGTTTAATACTTCGCCATTGGAGGTCAATAACTCCTTAAGCATGGAGTATTTGGCCCGAAAGATATCAGATATATCCTCTTTCTTTTGAGTTTTTGGCTTGCGAAACAGCCAGTTACTGAATGTTTTGAATTTTTTTAACATGTCCTAATATAGCTTTTATGGATTTCGGATTTCACCAATAGAACAGGGTGATAACAAAAACGACTCGACAATAAAACTTAATTATTCTATATATAAATTTAGCTTAGGTCAATAGTTGATGGCTTCGTAAAAAGCCAAAAATACACGCTTTTGTCATTCCTGCCCGTCGTGCTCGCGCACTGCCGCGGCAGGCGAAGGCGGGAATTCAGTAATTACGCATAGTTACACAAGAGGGTTTTTTCTCGTTCCCATGCTCCAGCGTGGGAATGCATACCATATGGCCCGCCTGCCATGCGAGACATGAAAAAATATTGAAAGAACGCGTTACAAGGCGCGAGCGGGCAGGGTTCCCACGCTGGAGCATGGAAACCAGGCAAAATCGTAATCCTTTGATATGATTGACAAGTTATTTCCGGTTACAGTGTCGCGAAGCGGCATAACTTAGCTTTTTACGAGTTTATCAATAGTTAGAACAGGGTGATAACAAAAACGACTCGACAATAAAACTTAGTTATTCTATATATAAACCTAGCTTAGGTCAATAGTGGGGCAATCCCGTTCAAATTTCAGCCACGATTTTGGGGCGGAGCGAAGCGGAGCTAACTTCAGGTGAAAAAAAAGATAACTTTTATTCTGTGTTTCATTGCGGCTGTGATCGCTGTCATCCTTGCTCACAACTATATCACCGGACGGACATCGCAGAGCATCTCTTATAGTGAATTCAAGAAGCTCCTGAAGAAAAAAAATGTAGAGAGGGTGATCGTATATAAGGAGCGCATTGAGGGAGAATTGACCTGCGATGGTATTAAGTCTCTGGCTATGATGAGAGGCATCCAGACGGATCATAAATCGATTGGAAAGATACAAAAAAAACATACTTTTACAACCAATCGCGTTGAAGATCCCAGGTTGGTGGAGGAACTGGATCGGCTGGGGGTTCATTACCAATCCCGAACCGGGCATGCCTGGGTAATGACTGTTGCTTCCTGGATTGCTCCGGCCAGCATACTCATTGTGGCAGGATTTATCTTTTTCAGGAAAATGGGTTACGGATCCGCCAGGAGCAGCTTGTTTGTCGAAAAGAAGTCTAACGTTACTTTCCCTGATGTAGCAGGGCTCGCTGTAGCAGAAGAAGAGCTGAAGGAGGTCATAGAATTCTTGAGAAGCCCATCCCGCTTCCAGAACCTCGGGGCCAGAATCCCAAAGGGCGTTCTGCTGGTGGGCCCTCCGGGTTCAGGTAAGACTCTTCTGGCCCAGGCAGTTGCCGGAGAGGCTGATGTGCCTTTTTTCAGTATAACTGGCTCTGCCTTTGTCGAGATGTTTGCCGGAGTCGGCGCAGCCAGAGTAAGAAACCTCTTTGCCGGTGCAGAAAAGAAGGCACCATGCATTATCTTTATTGACGAGATAGACGCGGTGGGCAAGGCCAGAGGCAGTAGCGGTATTTCCGGAGCAGAAGAGCATGAACAGACCCTGACACAGTTACTCACGGAAATGGATGGGTTTAATCCCCAAAAAGGGGTCATTATTCTTGCAGCAACGAATCGTCCTGAGATTCTGGACCAGGCCTTGCTCAGACCGGGGAGGTTTGATCGGCACATCGTGGTAGACCGGCCGGATTTGAGCGGACGAGAGCAGATATTTGGAATTCATGCCCGAAATGTAAGATTGGCCAAGGATGTGGACTTAAAGAAGCTTGCAGCCAGTACACCGGGGATGGTTGGGGCAGAGATAGCAAATGTCGTCAACGAGGCGGCCCTGCTGGCGGCACGAAGGAAGAAAGAGGCCGTTGAAATGTCTGAGTTTGAAGAAGGCATTGAGCGCGTGGCCACTGGACTGGAAAAGACGAACAAATTGATCAATGCCAGAGAAAAGGAAATCGTAGCTTATCATGAGACAGGACATGCTGTCGTGTCCCTGTCATTACCACAGGCTGATCCGGTCCATAAAATTTCCATTATTCCCAGGGGAATATCTGCTCTCGGGTATACCGTCCATCTCCCTACAGAAGACCGCTACCTCCTGACAAAGTCGGAACTATCGGATAAAATAGCCGTTTTGTTAGGCGGGAGGGCATCGGAAGAGATTATTTTCGGAGAGGTTTCGACAGCCTCCCAGAGGGATCTGGAAGAAGCTACAGAGATTGCCAGAAGTATGGTTCAGACCTATGGGATGAGCGATAAACTGGGTCCTCTCACCTTCGAGAAAGGGCGGCCGCTCTTTCTGGATACCAAGTATAGCCCGCTCAAGGAATACAGTGAACATACAGCCAGGCAAGTCGATGAAGAGGTGCACAAGATCATAACCGAAGCATACCAAAGGGCCAGGGGAATACTTATACAAAGACGTCCTGACCTGGATAGAGTGGCCAGAGTCTTGATGGAAAAAGAGGTGCTGGAGAGAAGTGAATTAGGAGAGCTCCTTGCCAAAGCAAGCTAAGAAATTGATAACCCCAAAATCTTTTTCTCTAAGGTCTACGGATACGACTTTGAAGACCCTAAAGACACTAAATGTGGCCATTGTTGGAGGGGGTGTCCGTTGCAAAGCCCTTCTGGAGATGGTGTTTGGACACAAGTTTAAGAGATTCCGGATGAATGTGCTGGGTGTGGCGGACCCCAACCGCCGGGCATCGGGGCTCATATATGCGCGGAAGCACGGCATTTTTACTACCAGTGACTATCATGATTTTTATAAACTTGGGTCGCTTGACCTGATCATAGAAGTGACCGGGAAAAAGGGAGTGCGCGATGAGATCGTTGAGTCTAAACCGAGGCATATCCGCATCATGGATCACGACGCTGCCAACCTGTTCTGGGACTTCTTACAACTCGAAGATGAGCGGGACATTTATGAAAGGGAGACCATAGAGAAAATCAGGAAGGAGTTTTCCCAACACGCCAGGGAATTTGCTGTTTTGAACAGTATCATCGATATCGTAAACCAATCTTTGGATGTTCACAGTATAGGTCAAGAAACTGTAAAAAAGGTACGACGCTGGTCAGACATGGACATGGCATGGATTCATATCAGGGATCCAAAGGCAAATAAGTGGGAATCATTTGCAGATCAGGATGCAAGCGGAGAAATCCGGAAGGACTTTCTTGGTGAAATCCGGCCGGAATCTTTCTTAAGCAAAGCGGACGACAAAGAGAGTCCTGTTGTAACCAATAAGATTTCTCTCCTTCCCCAAGCACTAAAAAGGCGGGGCATACGATCTATGGTAACCCTTCCTCTATACTCCGGAGACGAGCTGGTCGGGGTTATGTGCCTGGCCAGCCGGGTGCCAAGAGAGTTCCTGGACAGAGAAATTCAAACACTGCGGTCCATCGGTGAGGAGATTGCCATCGGGATTGCAAAGGCCGCGCTTTTTCACAGGGTATGCCAGGACAAAAGAGAATGGGAGTCTACCTTTAATGCCATTACCGCCCACATTTTCATAATCGATTCCAGGTTTCGCATCCTTAAGGCCAACGAGGCCTTCCTGGCCGATTATGAACTGGATGATGCACAGCAGCGAAAGTGTTATGAGGTTGTTTACCGAAGGAAAGAACCATGCCAGAAATGTGCGCTGGAGGAGGTATTTCGATCAAGAGCAACTCTTTCTTTTGAAAAAGAGCATCCGGTGCTGGGGGGTTTTTTCCGGTACAATTACTTTCCAGCCTTCAGCGCGGAAGGTGAAATTTCTTCTGTAACTGTATATGAAGAGGATATAACAGAGATCAAAAGGGCGGAAGAAAAGATAATAGATTTCCAGAAAAGGCTTATCAAATCAGAAAGCATAGCCGCTATGGGAAGGCTGGCCGCCTCCATTGCTCATGAGATTCGCAACCCATTGGGTGCGCTGTCCAATTCCATCAGCCTGCTTCGCAAAAACCTGAGCCTGTCCGGACCGCAGCAGGAACTTATGGAAATCATGTCCGAGGAAGTCGGACGGCTGAACAGCATTGTTCACGATTTCCTGACTCACAGCCGCCCTAAGAAACTCCAATATAGGAGAACAGATATCAATAGATTGTTATCCGAGATGGTCACCTTTTTGACCAAGGACAAAGAGTTGATAGGTAAGTGTCAAATTCAGTGCCTTTTTGAAGACATGCCCCCGGTGCAGGTGGATGCCGGTCAGATCAGAACGGCTGTTTCAAACCTGTTGATCAACGCCTTGCAGGCCGCCAGGGGGAAGGGATTGGTGACGATTACTACTGAAAAAGGGATGTTAAGTCATCACCCGATTTTCAAGATCGGAATTAGTGACAATGGGAAAGGAATATCTCATGACCACATAAAAATGATCTTTGAACCTTTTTTTTCTACCAGGGCCAAGGGATTGGGCCTGGGCCTGTCAATAGCGAGAAGGATCGTGGAGGAACATGGCGGAGATATTGAGGTTAAGAGTGAAGAAGGCTCAGGCACGTCGGTTTTCGTTATGTTACCTTTAAAATGAAGTGATGGACTAATGGCACGTATACTCATTGTAGACGACGAAAAGGGACTGCGCCGCAGCACAGCCATTGCCTTTCAATTAAGCGGCCATCAGGTTGAAGAAGCGGCCACAGGGAATGAGGCCCTCCAGCTTGTCCAGAAGGACATCTTTGATCTCATTATCACCGATCTGGTCATGGAAGATATTGATGGGTTAGAGTTGATCAAAAAGATCAAGTTATTATGCCCTACGTCATCCATCATTATGATGACCGCCTATGGGTCTATTGATAGTGCTGTTACCGCTATCAAATCGGGAGCCATCGACTACATTACCAAGCCTTTTACTGAAGATCAGATTATCCTGGTTGCGGAGAAGGCCCTGGAACGACAGAAACTGGAGTCGACCATACGTGTTTTACAAAATGTTCTAATCCACAAATACGACTTCAAAAATATTATTACCATAAATCGTGAAATGCAGGAGATATTACGAAAAGTCCATCTGATTGCTGCTCAAAATATTAGTGTGTTGCTGACCGGGGAAAGTGGAACGGGCAAGGAGCTGATTGCCGCTGCACTGCACCATATGAGCCATCGGAAAAAGAGAGCTTTTGTTGCCTTGAATTGTGGCGCTTTTCCGGAGACTTTGCTGGAAAGCGAACTATTCGGACATACCCGCGGTGCCTTTACCGGGGCAACCAGTCACAAGAAGGGGTTGGTTGAAGAGGCTGATGGAGGTACCATATTCCTGGATGAAATCGGAGATGCACCCCTATCCTTCCAGGTGAAGATATTACGTTTTTTGGAAAACGGAGAATTCAGGAGGCTGGGAGAGACAAATACCCGAAAAGCTGATTTGAGAATAATCGCTGCCACTCACAGGAACCTTGAACATGAGATTCAGGCAGGTAGGTTTCGCGACGACCTGTTCTTTCGCCTTAACGTATGCCGCTTTGAATTGCCGCCGTTGCGTGCCAGAACAGAAGACATACCTCTTCTGGCCCGGCACTTCTTAAAAGCCTCTTCATCAGAGATGAATAAACAGGTAGATATGATCCATCCCCGGGTATATGATATTTTTCTACGGTATTCCTGGCCTGGAAACGTCAGGGAATTGGAAAACACCATCTGTTACGCCATTGCCATTACGGCCAAGAACTGCATCGACATTGAAGACCTGCCCAACGCTTTTCAGAAACTGATCCATGAGGAGACAAAGCCGGTTTACCCATTAGAGCAGCCGGCGAGTCTGTGCGATCTTGAAAAAAGTTATATTCTTTCAGTCATGGAAAAAACCGGATGGAACAAAAAAAAGGCCTGTGAGATTCTTAAGATATCCAGGGCCACATTGCACCGCCGATTGAAAGCATACACATCCTCAAACGTCTCAAATTGATCCTTTCCTTATTTTCAGCAGTCTCATTTTGAAACAAACATACGCAAGCGCCCCTCTCGGCATAGAGTGATATCCTGTAATATCGGTAGGTTAGATTTCAGCACGTATTGTGGCATGAATCTTGATGTTGTAGATATTATCAAAGACGTTAGTTCGTTGTGAAATTCGTGTCTTTTTCTGTTTTCCAACACTTAACAATTAAATTTAGGAATTGAAGAATTTAGGGATTAAGGAATTCCCCAATTCCTGAATTCCGGCTTGTCCGGGTTAGCGTAGCATGAGAATACTGGTCGTTGATGACGATAAGAATTTTAGGCATTCATTGGTCATGTATCTTACCTCAAATGGCTGGAAGGTGGATGAGGCGGTTGATGGCCTTCAAGGATGGCAAAAACTGAAAAACAATTCGCATGACGTGGTCATCACTGATATTGAGATGCCGGGCATGGATGGATTTACCCTGAGAAAGAGGGCCAGGCAAAAAAAGCTTGAAACAAAATTTATTTACATATCTGCCTATCCCTCTTCATCAACAAAATTGAAGAGTACTCCCTTGTTAATCAAACCTTTTATCCTGGAAAAGTTGCAGAGCCTGCTGGAAAAAATCGTTTTTGAACCAAATTTTCACCCCCACCCAAACCCTCCCCATTGAAGGGGAAGGGCACCTGCCCGCCATTGCCATGTCTGCCGGCATTGCAGTTGTCCGGCGATCGTGGCGCTGGCAGGCGGGGGGTAGGGGGTGAAAATCCCAAATATGACTTTTTACTAATTTAAAAGGAGGTGAAAGTAATGACAACTGACATTCTTATCCTGGTTGCTGTAGGAACAGTGATTCTTGTCGCTTTTGGGGTCTACATGGTAAAGACACTGAGGGGAAAAAAGTAACGGTTGCCACTATCGTTATTGCGAGCAGCGGGGGGAACGAAAGTTATTTTCGGTTACTATGCAAAGTTATTTTCGGTTACTATGCCACTCATTTCTGTAGGGCAAAGCTTTAGCTTTTGCTTTAACGCAGGGCTAAAGCCCTGCCCTACGATTTTACTTTGACTACATAGAGCTTCCTGTTTTAAGTTGTTGCGCAAAAACAGCGTCATTATCAGGCAGAATCTCGCAATTTTGCGAGATAATAGCGCGTGGCCGGGCCGCGGCCGATTTTTTTCAACAGTCCTCTTTTGACCAGATCGTGTAAATCGTATAGGGCTGTACGGGACGGGAGGTTGTTCCCAGCCACGTCCTGATATTCTGAACGGGTGATTTCTCCTTTGCGGAGGATAAATGGGAACGCCCTTTTCTGTCGCGCATTAAGTTCAAGAGGGATCGCTTCGCTTTCCTGAGTCGCTATCTCAGGCCTGACTGCTTGAGATTGATACCCCTCCACAGTCTTCCTGGGAAAGCGAATCGGTTCCACCTCCCCTAATCTTATATCATCGTCAAGTATGAGTCTTCCTTCCGCCATGGCCACGGACCGGGTCACACAGTTCATAAGTTCACGGACATTACCAGGCCAGTCATAACTCTTCATCTTTTCAAGGGCGCCCTTGGTGATGCCGACATCTTCCTTGTTCATGAGGCGGCCTGCCTGTTTCAAGAAAGAGCCCACAAGAACAGGGATATTCTCCTTGTGGTCTCTCAAGGAGGGGGTCCGGATGGTTAAGACCTCTAAGCGGTAGTAAAGGTCTTCCCGAAAAATCCCTTTTTGAATCAATTCCTTTAAATTCACATTGGTTGCGGTAATCAGCCGAGCATTCACATTGATTTCGTCGTCACTCCCAAGGGGTTTGATTTTTCGCATAGAAATTACTCTCAACAGTGACTGCTGGACTCTGGGTGAGGCCGCTCCAATCTCGTCCAAGAACAAGGTTCCGCCATCCGCAGCCAAAAAAGCCCCCTTGCGGTTAGCCCTCGCTTCGGTAAAAGCTCCTTTGACGTGGCCGAAGAGGGTATCTAAGAGAAGATTTTCATCCAGCGCCCCGCAGTTTATTGAGATAAAAGGTTTTTCTGCTCGATTGCTGTGCCTGTGGATCGCCTCAGCAGTCAATTGTTTGCCGGTTCCTGTTTCTCCAATGATCAGGACGTCGGCATCCACAGAGGCAGCCCTCAAGATATCTGCTTTCAGGGCATCAATGACCGGACCAAACCCAACTATCTCTTCAATATCATGGGATTCAAGACGTTTCTTAAGTGCATTCACCTCTTCTTCCAGCCGTGACTTCTCCTTCTCGCTCTCTTTTTTGATCCTTTTGTCTTTGAGCCGGATCTCCTCCATCTGTTTTTTCAAAGTGACAATCATGTTGTTGATCGCCTTTTGCAGGCCGCTCGTTTCGTCGTCATACTTAGACAATGTGATCTCCTGCAACTTTCCTGTCTTTTGAACGTGGTTTACGGCTGCGGCCAAATCGAGAATTGGCCTTGTGATAATCCGGCTCAGGCCAAAGATCAAAATGGAGATAATAAGAATGGTTGACAGGGTCACCACAAATATTACATCAATCTGTTTGTATCCGGCCCAAAGTGTAAGGTTGCTTCTGTCCATAAGAACAACCCCGCCAAACACCATTGGCTTCCGATCAGGGGCGATCTTGAAATGGATAGGGGCATAAGCGTGAAAATGAGGATTGCTTGATGATTTGCGATATTCTCCCAGGGCAATCATCTTGATTGATCCATGTTTCCCTGCGCAGGCATCCTTTACAATTTTCCAATAATCTTTCTCAAGAGGGCTGGGCCTGAAAGCAAATCCTGAACCAGGTTTCCCGGCCATGTCTCTTTCAATCTCGGGTGCTCCAGGGTCAGTGAGGATCCCCGGAGTCTCGTCTGAGTGAAACAGAATGGATCCCTGTTTATCAAAAAGATAACCATATCCTGGACCCGCGGCGCCCTTATGGGCGAACACAGAGGAATGCGGGGAATTCATCTGCAAAAATATCTTCAGAAGATGGTGAGCATTAACAGACAGGAACAAAAACCCCTGCCGTGAATTATCATCATCATAGCGAGGCGTCACAAAGCGAATGATCCTGATCGATTTCCTATGGTTATCCGCGCTTTCTACTGCAAAAGGATAGATGACCTCTATGATGTCTGAAATCCAGACCTCGCCATTCTTCAACTCACTAACATTTTCGAACAAGAGAAAAGGACTCGGGCTGACCATGGCTACATGCCCGGCTGGAATAGAAGATATATACTCGCCCGCAGCTACTATATATATATGGTCTTCCCCTTTTTGCGAGATATAGCAAAGCTCTCTGTATGGTACTCCGCTTATATTCTTGCGAGATTCAAAGAAACGATGGAATTCTGATCTCGCAATAGGGCTTTGTGCAACAATGCGCAAATCGTCTTTGCATTGCTGGAGAAAAATTTCAAATTCGCGGGCAAGGGTGTCGGTCTGGATCTGGAGACTTCCTTTGACTGCTTCATTTAAAAATTTATGGGAAAACCAAATGGTTATATAGCCGGTAAGAATAAGGATAATGACCACGGAAGGGATCAATGTTACCAGGAGTTTTGTTCGCAGCCGCCACGTCTTAAAGCCACGGCGCATCGACAAGAATCTGGAAAACTGATAATGATAACCAAGAATACGCATAGCCTAACCCTATAAAATCACTTTATGAGACCTTTGCAAAACGCCCCCTTTTGCCCAATTACTGCGTCAGGCTCAAATTTTAATCCTCGAAATATTCAATATATTCCTCCGGTTAAAATTTTCGCCTTCCTTGCACTTGAACAAAATTGAGCATTTTTCAAAGGTCTCAAGTTGAGCGATTTTTTGCGAAGCCTTTATGCGTAAGAGATCGGCGCAGATCGAGTAAAAAAA
This sequence comes from uncultured Desulfobacterales bacterium, assembly GCA_965195235.1. Classification (GTDB taxonomy): domain Bacteria; phylum Desulfobacterota; class Desulfobacteria; order Desulfobacterales; family ETH-SRB1; genus Desulfaltia. Next base: position 14,194 of record CBDAFK010000169.1, read on the forward strand.
TCGCTCAATTTAGGTTAAAATATTGTAGGCTTTGATCTTGCTTAACAAAGAAGGATGGCTTATCTCAAGAAGCTGGGCTGCTTTAGTCCGGTTGTTACCTGTTGCCTCGAGAGCTCTTGTAATTAGTCTTTTCTCTATAACCTTCTGGGCAGCTTTGATAGAAAATCCTTTGAAAAAATCGTCCATCCGGCTTGTCCCTGTTTTTGCTCCCAGCTCAGCGGGAAGATTTTCCGGCAGAAGAATCATTTTCTCTGAAAGAATAACAGCTCGTTCAATAACATTTTCCAGCTCCCTTACATTGCCTGGCCAATTGTGTTTAAGGAGAAGAGACATGGCTGCAGGCGCTATCCCCTTTATATCTTTACCCAGCTTTATATTAAATCTATCAATAAAATATTGGCTGAGAAGGGGTATATCTTCAGTGCGTTCCCTTAAAGGCGGCAGCCTGACAGGTAATACATTAAGCCTGTAAAACAGATCTTCACGAAAAACGCCGGCCCTGACTTCATCATTCAGATTCCTGGAAGTCGCCGCAATCACGCGAACATCTACTTTCTTCACCTTTGTATCGCCAATCATACGTATTTCATTTTCCTGTAATACCCTCAGGATTTTCACCTGTAAAGACTGAGGCAATTCTCCTATCTCGTCAAGAAAAATAGTACCTTTATCAGCTTCTTCAAAAAGCCCTTTTTTGTCTTTGTCAGCTCCTGTAAATGCCCCCTTTCTATATCCGAAAAATTCACTTTCAAGTAAATTTTCAGGAATTCCTCCACAGTTAATAGTAACCAGCGGCATTTTAGATCTATCCCCCGCAAGATAGATGCCCCGAGCCACCAATTCTTTTCCGGTTCCGCTTTCACCGGATACTAATACGGTAGTATTATATTGCGCAACTTTTGTTGCCAGCAGAAAAACCGACTGCATGGCCTTGCTTTTGGCAACCATGCTGCCGAAATTATATTTTGTTTCAATTTTCTGGATCCGTTCTTTGAGAAAAATATTTTCTCTTTTTAAACCTTCCCGTTCTTCTGCTTTCTTTAGAGCAAGGCGAACCTCATCTGTTTTAAACGGTTTTGATATATAGTCATAAGCTCCCAGCTTCATAGCCTTAACAGCCGTATCGATAGTTCCATATGCCGACATCATTATTACAGTAGTCGCCTTTATCGTATCTCCGGCAGATTTTAAAAACTCCATCCCGTCCATATTTGGCATTTTTATGTCGCAAAGAACAAAATTATATTCTGTTTGACTCACCATCTGCAAACCTTCATAACCATCAGAAGCGGTATCTACTATATAGCCTGATTTTTTGAGCAGAGCAGACAGCATATGCCGCATGTTCTCTTCATCATCAATAATCAGCAAACGTTTCCCGGTAGATTCATCATTCATTGGTTTTAGTTTTTCCCCTTACCCCTTAATCTTACCACTTTCAATCACTGTAAACAGGCAGGTAAATAGCAATTGTGGTCCCTGTACCCTCCTTGCTGGTCACCTTGATTTCCCCTCCTATTCCCTGAATAATCATAAAACAAACAGAGAGCCCGAGTCCTGTTCCCTTTCCCGGTTCCTTTGTGGTATAAAATGGATCAAAAATATTGCCAAGATTATCCTCTGAAATCCCGGGACCATTATCAATAAACATAACCTTTAACATTGACGGATGATATGCAAAATCTGCATCTGTATCTTGTATGACCTTGCTTGTAATTATTAGTTTGCCGTCTGATTTATCCCTGACCGAAGAAATTGCATCTGCGGCATTAATAATTATATTCAAAAATACCTGCCGCAATTGATCAGGGTCAGCCATAACCGTATCCTTATCAGCCGATAATAAACACTCATATTTTATATTTGATAATAGAGGCTGAAATTTCAATACTTCAGCGATATCATTAATAATTTCATGCGCTGATACGGGTTCTAAATCTACGCCTGACTGCCTGGATAAATCAAGAAGCTGCTGTATAATAGTATTTATCCTGTTTATCTCATTTCCTATGCGAATAATAAATTCATTTTTCTCTTCATCGGTAACATCTTGCTGTTTAAGCAATTCAAGATAACCCATTACAATACCGATAGGATTCCCGATTTCATGAGCAATGCCTGAAGATAATCTTCCAACAGAGGCTAATTTTTCCGCCCTGACAATATCCTTTTGAGCCTGTTTTAAATCATAATTTGCTTTTTCTAAGGACTTCACTGTCGTTTGAAGCTTTTCTTTGTCCTCTGAAATACGTTTCAACATACGATTTAAAGCCTTTGACAGTTTGTTGAACTCATTATCCTCTTTCCCTGTCAAAAAATAGATTTCATCATCTTCTCTGTACTCATCAGCCCTTTTTACAAGTCTATGAACAGGTTTTACAATCACCTTTGAAATTAGATATAGGCCAATAAGTGTAAAAATAATTGTATTTATCAAAATATAAGTAAATATTATATGTTGTGTATGTCTCAAAATTTGATAAATTCCTCCAAGGGGCAAAACAACAGCAGCCCCTGCAACAACATTTTCATTATGAAACAATGGAGCCGATATTATCAAATTCCTCTTCTGTTGCCAAAAAACCCCCCATGTTGTACCCAACAATTTGGTCATTTTTCTTCCCGACTCCATCGTCTGTCTGACAACTTGCACAAGTTCACTTCTCAGAGTACAATCGGTTCCATTAAAATATTTCTCTTGATTGTCTCTATCCAAAACAACAGCACAGGAAAACCCTGTCTCATATAATATCTTATCGAAATGCTGTTTAAAATCTAACTTCTCAGCATTATCCCCCGATGCATCATAATTAATTAAATTGTTTTCTATCACCGATATAAGGATATGACCTTTTGATATTTCAGAACGAACCAGGTCCCTCTGGACGGTAATAATAATTACAAGATCGATTAAAATCATTGCGAGCGCTAAAAGCACAGCAAGATTTATCGCGATATTGGTTTTTAATCTGCGAGTAAACACTTCAACCCTTATTTTGTCTTAAAAAAATTGATCCTTTGGGTCAGGAATTGGTCGAGTTGTCGAGTAGAAAATTGGTCAAGTGGGAACCACTAAGCTACTCGACGACTCGACTAAAACAAAGGGAATCAACATGTTATTCTGACTCCTGGATTCTATATTTTTTTTTGCGCTATAATTTTTTATTTCACTATTCAAATTGGGGAGTTAGTATAACATTATTGTTAAACACAAAGCAAGCTCCTGTGAATACAAGCATATATTACTTCTAATAAACGCTAACCGTATATAATCAAAAAAAAACCCGGAACCAATAAATGATTCCGGGTATAAAAGTTTTTTCGGCAGCGCCCTACTCTCCCACTCAGACTCCCAGGCAGTACCATCGGCGCAAAAGAGCTTAACTTCCGTGTTCGGGATGGGAACGGGTGTTACCTCCTCGCTATAGCCACCGAAAAAATATTCAACTTAGATTATATTCTAAGTCCAATCTGAATATTAAGTATCTAAAAACGTTCATATATTTGTGTCAATTATTTTGTGGCCAAGCCGCACGACCTATTAGTACCAGTAAGCTAAATATGTTGCCACACTTACACACCTGGCCTATCAACCTTGTAGTCTTCAAGGGGTCTTTAGTCCCGATGTCTCCATCGGGAAGGGATATCTAATCTCGAGGTTGGCTTCCCGCTTAGATGCTTTCAGCGGTTATCCATTCCGAACGTAGCAACCCAGCAATGCCGCTGGCGCGACAACTGGAACACCATTGGTTCGTCCGTTCCGGTCCTCTCGTACTAGGAACAGCTCCTCTCAAATATCCTGCGCCCACGAAAGATAGGGACCAAACTGTCTCACGACGTTTTAAACCCAGCTCACGTACCACTTTAATTGGCGAACAGCCAAACCCTTGGGACCTGCTCCAGCCCCAGGATGTGATGAGCCGACATCGAGGTGCCAAACCGC
>CBDAFK010000170.1:0-4112 GCA_965195235.1 uncultured Desulfobacterales bacterium
TGTACTCATCACATGCGTATAAATCATAGTTGTTCGCACGTCCCGAACTTGATCTAAAAGTCTACCTGGTTTTTGGGCGAAACCTTTCCTTTACATGTTTTCTCTTATATGCCACAATATATTCCTTTCAAAGCTGTATTAGACGCTACAATAGCATATTATAAAGAAAATATATAGCGTTAATACACAGATTTTTTTCTGTTTAATAACTTCGTTCGGGGCTAACCTGCTCAGCTTAAACAACCATATTATTATATGTATATTTATATTGTTTTCATGTCTCTTCTTTGATATCATTAAGTTATGCAAAAGGTAAAATTTGAGTGGGATGCAAAAAAGACAAGCAAAACCAGGAGAAACATGGAGTTTCATTTGAATTTGCCCAATATGCCTTTACCGATTCTGACCGTATTATTGCTGAGGATTTAAATCACAGCCAAAAAGAAAAACGATATTATTGTTTCGGCAAAGTTGGAGATGGAATTATAACAGTTCGTTTCACATATCGTGGTAGCGTTATACGCATTATCGGTGCAGGATACTGGCGAAAAGGGAAGAAAATATATGAAAGCAAAAATTAAATACACTGATGAACCATTAGGAAAATTACATATTGTTGATGATTTTTTGCCTCCTCCTGAAGATTTGCTATTTAAAGAGGAGAATTTAAAAATTACTATCACTCTCAGCAAAGACAGCGTTGATTTTTTCAAAAATGAAGCAAAAAAGCATAATACACAATATCAAAAAATGATCCGAAGGCTTTTAGATCTATATGCTGCGCATCATAAGCAACCGCCCCGAACCAATCAGTTCACCTGACCGGAAAAGCCGTGGCATTTTTTGCAGTTACTTTATTTTCGTCAAACTTTGCATCTGCTAGCTTCAGCATCGCTTTTCCGGCTGGTGACTTCTGCGTTAGGCAACAAGGTAATTACGGAGGTAATCTACATGAGTAAATATTTTGTATGGTTTCTGACCGTTATCATTTTTGAGCATTTTATTTTTATCGGGCATGGATGTGCTGAAAATCAAGCGAAACAGTTTTGGTGGTCTAACATTTCCTATCAATATGACACAGAAAGAGAATTCGTCACATTAACGCCTGAATTTGAAACTAACGATTTGCCATTTGACTTGGAGCTTTATGGATTCGTTGATTTTACGGGTGACCATGGTCACGATGAAACCAATCTGAAAAACCATTTCGGAAGCTTTGACCTGTTCAAGCCTTTAAACACATTCGGTATTGCCGAAGACAATATTGTCCTGCAAATGTTTGATGTGGCCATGGAGTATAACATAGACACTTTTGCGGATGATCGTTGTTATTTCGGTTTCCGTTGGCGCGGTGCCAGAGCTTATGGAGGCATAAGCAAATCTCTCAATAGAATGCATGCCACCTTTGACGTAACCATTTTTTTGGCTCGCACGGATGGTCGGCAAGGACATAACTGGTGGATGATTTCTCCTTACCTAAAAATTCCATTTAGTATCGGGCGGTTAAACTGCTTTTCCAGTACATGGTGTGATATAGACTTTGATAACCCATTGAATGAATACCGCCATGACAGCATTTCAGGACAAAGCATGCTCGGAGTGAATATCTGGAAACAACTATATGCCTTCTGCGAAGTTAAATACGAGGATTTTCAGGAACCTTTTGATGATGCCTTCGGGTTAGGTTTTGGCCTCATGTGGCAGTGGTACTTTGAGAAGCCGGAATCTGCGACAAGATAGGGGTATTCCGGTAGTCTCTACAAAGCAATGCAGGTTAGGGAATATCTCCCTGGAAAAGGCTCGGTGTCAAATCTTGATTAGCACATTAGTGGAAGTAGAACGCCATCTCGAAACTGTAAAACCAAAGGATGTCTAAGCCCATAGACACGAAGCCGTCTTCTTTTGATTTCAGTAAATTTTACTAACTTCATCAATAATTGCCGGTGGAACTTCGCCTGCTTTTCCACGAATTAACGCGTCACACTTACTGCCAAATGGAGTTTCTGATAGATTTACTATGGCAAGAAATACTCCGGATTTTTTGGCAAAGCCCGGCATAAGAGCTGCAGGCTGAACAAGAAGGGTTGAGCCAACAACCGTTAACAAACTGCACTGCCGGCAGAGCAGTACGGCTTTTTCAACTTCTTTTTCAGGCATTGCCTGGCCGAATGAAAAAGATGGCCTTTATGGGATGCTCCTTGAACGGATAGCGTGCATTCAAATGATTTTCTAATCCAATTTTTCTACTTCCATGCCAAAAGCTTCGGCAACAGCAGGGTAAGTTATTTTCTCTTTATAGATATTGACTCCTTTTGCCAAAGATGGGTCAGCCTTAATTGCGGCTTCAGGTCCCATATTTGCCAGCTTTAAAACAAATGGAAGGGTTGCGTTGCTGAGAGCATATGTGCTTGTTCTCGGAACAGCGCCCGGAATATTGGACACACAATAATGAATAATACCGTCAACAAGATAAATTGGATTTGAATGGGTTGTAGGCTTTGTAGTTTCTATGCAGCCGCCCTGATCAACAGAAACATCAACAACTACACTACCTGAATTCATGGTGCTTATCATTTTGTGCGTGACCAGTTTTGGTGCTTTTGCGCCTTTTATCAGGACTCCGCCTATAAGCAGGTCTGCCCTGCGAACTGTTTCGGCAATATTAAGAGGGTTTGAGCTCAGCGTGATCAGTCTTCCTGAGCTTACGTCATTAAGATAACGCAAACGATCCAGGTTAATATCAATTACCATTACATGAGCTCCCATGCCAAGCGCTACATGGGCTGCGTTTGTGCCTACAACTCCTGCACCGATAATTGCCACGTCAGCCGGGCGTACACCGGGCACGCCTCCAAGCAGCTTGCCACGGCCGCCGTTTTCTTTTTCCAGGTAGTGGGCGCCGATCTGGATTGCCATGCGACCTGCGACTTCGCTCATTGGTGTCAGCAGGGGCAAATGCCCGTTTGTAAGCTCAACAGTTTCATAAGCGATTCCGGTAACTCCTCTTGCCATCATCTCGCGTGTTAATTGCTCGTTTGCTGCCAGATGCAAAAAGGTAAAAAGTGTCAGATCTGGCCGCAAAAATTCATATTCTATTGGTTGAGGTTCTTTTACCTTTACAACGATCTGAGCGCTCCATGCTTCGGCATTGGTTGACACGATTTTTGCCCCGGAAGTTTCATATTCCTCATCTGAAAAACCGCTGCCCTCTCCCGAACCTGTTTCGATCAGCACTTGATGCCCAGCCTGGACAAGCTGGCGCACACCTCCAGGTGTAATCCCAACTCGGTATTCATTATCTTTAATTTCCTCAGGTGTTCCAATAATCATCTATAATTCTCCTTTTATTGTAACAATTCAGCTCTTTGAAACAGGCTGGACAGGCATGAGCTGAATGGTCCTAAATTTGTTGACACCTTGAATAGCTAATTTAATTTATAGTATCAGGTGGTATCAAGCTCTGCCTTTACACAAACTTCGAAAGAAACAGGTGGAGGGGAGATTCAGGGGGATTTTGTGGCAGAGAAAGTTCGAGATAGTGAGTTTATTACTGATTATAGAATTGCTTAATTGCGTCGCATAATCCTGGTATTGTAAAGGATTCGGCGACTATATGAACATCAATGCCAAGCTCTTTTGCGGTGTCGGCGGTTATCGGCCCTATGGCGGCAATAGTTACGCCTTTCATCAGATCATTGAACTTTGCAGGCGGTATTAGTGCATGAAAATTTTTTACAGTAGATGAACTTGTAAATGTTATAAGATCTATAGTCTTCTGTTCCAGCCCAGTCATCAAAATATCAACATTATCACGAACCTCTTTTGTGCGATATGCGGTTACCTCGTCCACTATAGCCCCCATTTTTGCCAGTTCTACAGGAAGAATCGGTCTTGCCTCCTTTGCGCGGGGGAGCAGTATCCTTTTTCCCTTTATATCTTCGTTTGCAAATGCCTCAATGACAGATTCCGCTATGTAACTTTTGGGAACAATATCGCTTTTTAATCCAAAATCAAACATCCTTTTCGCGGTTGCGGGGCCTATCGATGCCGTGCGAAGATTGCTCAAAACCCGCACATCCCTGTTTTGTTTAAAAAGCCTTTCAAAGAAGAAG
>CBDAFK010000171.1:0-1988 GCA_965195235.1 uncultured Desulfobacterales bacterium
GCCAGTTTTTCAATTTTATTTTCAATAATATCCAGAGTTTTTATGCCGAACTTTTTTACGATGCGGCCGGCCATGACCGGCCCGAGACCTTTAATGAGGCCTGAGCCGAGATAGTTTTTAATCCCATAAACGGTTGCAGGAACAGCCGTTTTATAATCAATTACCTTAAACTGCCTGCCATATTTGGGATGAGTTGCCCATTCGCCTTTCATTTTGAGGATTACACCCGGGACAGGAGACATCAGGTTCCCAACCACGGTCACCTGTTCCCGCTGTCCGTCCACCTTTAGCTTTGCAATGGTGAAACCGCTTTCCTCATCCGAATATGTAATTTTTTCAATCTGGCCCTGAAGATCTGTAAGCATCGGCATTCTCAAAAACAACAAAATTTATTTGTAACAGTTCAGCCCTATGTGACAAAATTGTAATGGCTCACCGCAGAGACGCAGAGGGCGCAGAGGGAAGATAATTTTTCCTTTGCCGTTGAGAGGACGGCAAAGGAAAACTACTCAACAGCTTTGCTGTATAACAATTTAACTTAAATGCACTATTTATTATTCATTGCCTTACCATTACGAGGTGCTACGGAATGCCCCAAAGAGGCTGGTTCTTATTGTTTTCCGTCCTCTCAACGGAAAGCAATAAAAAAAACAACCTTTGCGTCCTCTGCGTCTTGAGCGAAGCGGGCGGTGAACTATTACATTTATTTTTTTATTTTACCAAGTTTAATCGCACAAAACTCGCCGCACATCGTACAACCCTCTTGGCTGGCGCTTTCACTTTTTTCCAGAAAAGCCTCGGTTTTTTCAGGATCAATGGATAGCTTTATCTGTTCTGTCCAGTTAAATTCATCTCTATACTGTGCCATCAGCAAATCTTTTTCAAGCGCTCCGTGAACCCCCTTAGCTATATCAGCGATATGAGCCGCAATCCTGGATGCTATGATACCCTCCTTTACATCATCTATGGTCGGAAGTCTTAAGTGTTCCGCGGGAGTGACATAACAAAGGAAGTCTGCGCCGGCTGATGCGGCTATGGCTCCTCCGATAGCCGCAGTTATATGATCATAACCAGGGGCTATATCTGTCGGAAGCGGGCCAAGCACATAAAATGGCGCTCCATGGCAAAGACTTTTCTCCAGCTCAACATTTGCCTGAATCTCTTTGATGGGAACATGGCCGGGTCCTTCTATCATTACCTGAACACCATAGTCCCTTGCCCTTTTTGTAAGCTCTCCAAGAATTATAAGTTCTTGCACCTGTCCCCTGTCGGTTGCATCGACAATACAGCCTGGTCTCAGTCCGTCGCCAAGGCTGAGAACCATGTCGTAAGGTCTAACTATTTCAAGTAATCTATCATATTGTTCATAAAGCGGGTTTTCCTTTCCATTATATTCCATCCATTTTAATAAAAAGGTCCCTCCTCTGCTGACAATGCCCAGACGGCGGCCTTCGTCTTCTATACAGCCGACGCTTCTTTTTGTCACACCGCAATGCACGGTAATAAAATCTACGCCATCTTCCCCGTGTTCTTCTATAACGTCAAACATATCATCTGCGCTCATCTCTACAATAGCTCTTTTGGAATTGAGCATACGAGCAGCGGCCTGGTAGATCGGAACAGTTCCGATTATCAGTGATGACTGACTGATAACCGCTTTTCTTATTGCTCTGATATCGCCGCCAGTAGAAAGATCCATGATTGTATCAGCTCTGGCGGCAACACATACTTTTACTTTCTTGAGCTCTACATCAAGATCGCTTCGATCTTTTGACGTCCCAATATTGGCATTAACCTTTGTTTTCAGGCCTTTGCCAATAGCGAGAGGCAAAATAGATGTATGTTTGCTGTTTCTTACCACCACAATATTGCCGTCCTCAACACCCTTGCGGATAAATTCCGGGTCCACTCCTTCCTGGCCGGCGCATATCTCCATTTCCTCTGATATTTTATTTTCACGCGCTATTTCTAATTGAGTCATATTTTAA
>CBDAFK010000172.1:0-5188 GCA_965195235.1 uncultured Desulfobacterales bacterium
AATTGGTCCGGGTAACATTTTTTTGCTGCCTGGAAGCAGAGCTGTTCGGGTTGGCTGTAGATTCCGAACCATATAAGGGGGAATGAACCATTCCTGTTTACCACAAGCGCAGGGTCAAAAGCCGGCGCTGCCTCGTAAGCAATGAAGCCTGCCGCATAAAGACTGTGTTTGTTAACTGTTTTTTCAATCAGGTTTAATGCTGGAATGACTTCTTCAATCTTATATGTCGAAATAATCTGCCGAGGATTGTTGAAATGTATCCAGCACTGCTGAGTTGCATCGTGAATCACAACACCATTGGTCATATCATCAATATTCGAGACCTTTGCAAAACGCTACCTTTTGCCCAATTTCGGTGTCAGGCTCAAATTTTAATCCTCAAAATATTAAAGCTCCCCGCCGCAAGCAGCGGGGAATCTTCGACTGTAAGGAGTTCTGTCAATTTTTTGATTCGCTCGCTAACTCAGCCGCAAGCAGCGTGGAATGCGCTCGCTGTTCAGTTCAAAAACAGGCCAAAAATAAATTTTAAGCACTGTATATCATGTTAATATATAAGTCAATTTATTATCTTTTTCGAGATTAAATGCTTGCGAGATACGGATTCTATTCCCTTGAATTGCGGAGTTGTGATACCTTGCCAACTGCGCAAATCATGATTCAGACAATTCTCATGCAGGTAGTGTTTGCATATCAAAAAATTTAAAGTGTTTCAATTTGTTAACTGAAGGGCGGTTTTTATTCTTTCGTCAATTTGAAGGATTCAGGATATTTTTCACACATTAAAAGGTTGTGGTGGCTAAGGCCCTCTATATGAAAAAAATTAAGGATAGGATATTAGATTTGAATTTGTCGGCTAAGCGTTCTGCTTTTCTTCGGGGAACGGGGTTTTATGGTGATCCCAAGGGGAATTGAACCCCTGTTACCGGCGTGAGAGGCCGGTGTCCTGACCGCTAGACGATGGGACCACTGGTTGCATTGTTTTGTGGTGATAAATATTGAAAACAGGCGATTTTGTCAAATATTATTTTAGAAGCATTTTTCAAAGCTTTTATAGAATACCTGGTGTTTCCGACTTTTTTCCTTTTCTAAATCCGAATATAAGATAGACAATAAAGCCTATAAAAGGGATAGCTGCTATAACTCCCCAGATGACTTTCTTTTTTACAGTGCCGAAATCTTTCTGTGCAACATCGACAATTGCCCAGATGGTCATTAAAAAAAATGGTATGCTTATTCCAATGAATGCAATGGCTGTTTTCAAAACCGCTTTTAACCTCTCAAAAGTCTTGCGATTTTTAAAATAATATTTGCGTAATATTTGCTGTAATTATACCGCAGCAGTACTTTATAAGCTTTTTTGTCTTTTATTCCTGCCCGCCATCCGTGATGTTGCAGGTAGCTTGCGATACTTGCTATGGCATCCGCATGATTAAACAGGTCTATACAGCCGTCGTTATTGCCGTCTTTGGCAAGCGCAAGTATATTGCTGGGCATAAATTGAGCAATGCCCATCGCGCCTGCATACGATCCGCAAACAGATAATGGGTCGATGTTTTCCCTGCTTGCATATTTGAGAAAATCTTTTAGCTCAGAATACGCCCATGTTGATTTCTTTTCAGCCTTTTTATCAAAGTCTTCTTTTGTAAAAGGGGATGAACCTGAAATTTTGCGCCATAACATATTTTTTACATGCTGGTCATTCAGGGAGGCCATGGTTGAAAGCGTGTTTAATATAGATCTTTCCCCGAGATAGGTTCCGAGCCTTGTTTCGACCAATATTATGGCAGCAATGATTTCTTTGTCCACGGAGTATGTCTTTTCCGCACTTTCAAAGACTGCTGTGTGTTTTTTAAGATATTTTTTTGCCTTTTTAATCGATTTTTTTGAAATAAACTGATCGTAATTTAATTTGCCTTCGCTGTGCCTGAAAAAGAGAGAAACCCCTTTTGTATCAAAATAAACCCCTGGCTCGGCATAGAGCGCATTGATTTTATTTTTGTTGAAACCGTCTTCTATAAGCCTCTTTTGCAGCGCATTAAAATATCCAGCTTTTTTATTTTCACCCGCCGGAGTTTGCGCAGGCAAAAAAAGCTGCACTGCCATAAGGCAAATAAAAAACAAATATATGCGACGTGTTATTTTCATGCTCAAATTAGCCATTTGAAAAAAATTCTGACAGGATAACAGGATAAACAAGATTTTATTTAAAGTGCACAAACAAAGTTAACTCTCATTGTAGCTATCCGGTAAATCATAAAAATCATATCCTGAGTAGGGTGTACAAGTAAAATACAAAAAATTAACTGAAAAATCATCGGTTGTACATATAGAGTTTACAACCGAATGTATTATGGTTTTTATGTTTAATTATTAATTTTGGTGAACGAAAAGTTGAAATCACGTGCAGCGCAGGCGCTTGCGCCGCGTGAACGCAAAATAAAGGATTTTGATGAAGATTTACAGGATGACTTTTGATCTTTTAATCCTGAACATCCTGTTAATCCTGTCAAAAGTCTCTTTGAAAAACCTAAAGTGTTATTAAGATTTTAGCGGAATCATTTCCCGCTTTCGCTTTGTAAATGTGGCTAACTCCCTGTATCCTGCTGAAACCAGCATCGGCAACACCCTGTCATAGTGTTGTCCCACGCTTTCAGGCTTATGCGCATCCGATCCAATACTAATGTTTATCCCCAATTCATGGCATTTATTAATAATTTCCATGGATGGAAACATTTCATTGACCGGATATTCATATCCGCTTGTATTTACCTCAACAGTTAAATCCTTGCTTTTTATTTTTGATAGTATTTTATCAAATGTTTTATCAAAAGATATCGATGGCTTCCATCCGAATTTTTTCACAAGGTCGATGTGGCATACAACATCAAAATAGTTGTAATCCAGCATCTTTTCAAGTTGGGAAAAGTAAAGGCCATATACATAATTGATATCCAGTTTGCCCTGTTTCCACTCGGACTTGCGTGTGACTATGTCCATCCTGCCGAGAAAATGCAATGAACTTCCTATTACATCAAATGAATAGGTATCTACAATCTTTTGGAAAAAATCGGTATATTCCTTGACAAAATCCAGCTCAAGCCCGGCTTTCACTTTAATAACGCTGCGGTATTTATGCTTTAACTGTTGCACAGCCTGGAAATATAAGGGGACTTCTTCGGGGCTCATTGAAAGCCTTTTTCCGTATTCGTGCATTGTAAGGTGATCCAGAAAGCATATTTCCTTTAAACCGATGGCAACGGCTTTTTGTATATATGCATCCATGGAACCTTTGGCGTGGTTGCAAAGTTGTGTGTGGACGTGATAATCTATCATTTCTCTATTATGTGTGCGAGCAATTCTTGATTGAATTAAAATGACATGCTATGCCTTAAAATGTCAAATAATATTGATGGCGTCGTAAAAAGTCCGACTAATGAAAAAAAATGTAAAAACAGTCTTTTGCTGCCAGTCATGCGGATATCAGGCTCCTAAATGGCTTGGGAGATGCCCTGACTGCGGGAAGTGGCAAACCTTTGTTGAAGAGGTCCAGGCTGCAGGAGCCGCCCATGGAACAGAGGCAGGTTTATCCTATCCCAGGACAGAACCTGTTCCCATTGATTCTATTGAACTTGAGAAAGAATACCGGCTTTTAACCGGCATTGTGGAATTTGACCGTGTACTGGGCGGAGGTCTTGTTCCCGGGACCCTTGTATTGATAGGAGGAGATCCTGGAATTGGCAAGTCCACACTTATGCTTCAGATTTTGCACGGTCTTGCAAACCAGGGCCATAAAACCCTTTATATTTCCGGCGAGGAATCTATCAAGCAGGTAAGGATACGCAGCAAGAGGCTTTCTACAGGATCACATGATTTGCTGGTGGTTTCTGAAATAGATATTGAATCGATCATGTCGATGATTGAATCTGTAAGGCCGGATGCTCTTGTTATAGATTCTATCCAGACAATGTTCAGTTCGGATCTCACATCTGCTCCGGGTAGTGTGAGCCAGGTCAGAGAATCCACGGTTCGGCTTATGCACATGGCTAAAAAAACAGGGATTCCGATATTTCTTGTGGGGCATGTAACAAAGGACGGCGCAATAGCAGGGCCAAGGCTTTTGGAGCATATGGTTGATACGGTTCTTTACTTTGAAGGGGACCGGAACCATATATTCAGAATTTTACGGGCTGTAAAAAACAGGTTTGGATCGACCAATGAAATCGGTGTGTTTGAGATGAATGAAAGAGGATTGGAGGAGGTTGCCAATCCTTCGGCGATATTTCTTTCCGAGCGTCCTGGAAACGTGCCTGGATCGGCGGTTACAGCAAGCATGGAAGGCACAAGGCCCATACTTGTGGAATTGCAGGCCCTTGTTAGCAGCACAAGCTTTGGAAATCCTCGAAGGACCATTCTTGGCCTTGACAGCAACAGGGTTGCATTGCTTGCAGCCGTGATAGAAAAAAAATTAGGCATGCATTTAATGGGGCACGATATCTTTATGAATGTTGCCGGAGGGGTTAAGATTGACGAGCCTGCAATCGATATGGGGATAGTTGCTGCCATTGCATCAAGCTTTTTAGACAAGCCGATTTTTGATGCAACCCTTGTTCTCGGCGAAGTCGGTTTGACAGGTGAAGTAAGAGCCATAGGTCATATTGAAATCAGGGTGGTAGAAGCAAAAAAGATGGGATTTAAAAGATCCCTTGTGCCGGCAGGCAATCTTAAACGGATGACCGGAATAAAAGGAATAGAGCTTATCGGCATATCAACCATATCAGAAGGGATTGAAGCATTATTTTAGATTTTCACCAAAATTAATAATCTCGTAACACCTATTTTATATTCACCGCAGAGCCGCAGAGGACGCAAAGAAGTTTATTTTTTTAAAAAAACTTTTCATCTTTGCGTTCTTTGCGTCTCGGCGGTGAGATATATATTTTTCTTGTCTATCCTGTTATCCTGTCAGAGTCTTTTTCAAAAGGCTAAATTGTTATACCCAACGGCCTTTTTTGGTCGGCGCTTCCAATGATTTTTCAAGCTGCTTTAAAAAATCCTTTCTCGGTATCTCCCTTGCTCCGAACTTTATTAGATGCTCTGTGGAAACCTGGCAGTCTATTATATCAAATGACAGCGATTTAAGATACTCTGCCAGAAAAACAAAAGCCACATTTGAAGCATTGCTGATTCG
>CBDAFK010000173.1:0-4013 GCA_965195235.1 uncultured Desulfobacterales bacterium
GGTTTTGAAGTCACAGGCTCGGATCAAAAAATATATCCGCCCATGAGTGATTTTCTTTCTCGCAAAGGCATTAAAGTCGCCGAAGGTTTTAATGAAGATAATATTTCATATGGCCCTGACCTTGTTGTTGTCGGAAATGCCATAACAAAGGCTAATCCAGAGGTTGTTAAAATGCAGAACATGGGGCTTTGTTTCTGCTCCATGCCTCAGGCAATAAACAGGTTCATTGCAGACAACAAAAAGAGGATAATTGTTGCGGGCACTCACGGCAAAACAACCACTTCTTCTATTGTGTCATGGATCCTTTATAAAGCAGGTCTTGATCCTTCCTTTGTTATCGGCGGAATTTTGAAAAATTTCAGCAGCAATTATCGTCTCGGCAATGGAGAGTTTATTGTAATCGAGGGAGATGAGTACGATACCGCGTTTTTTGATAAAGGGCCGAAATTTTTACATTACGATCCTTTCATGGCTGTACTTACAAGCATTGAGTTTGATCACGCCGATATATTTAAAGATATCAACCATGTCAGATATGCCTTTGATTCTTTTATATCCGGCATTTCTAATAAAGGGAAGTTATATGTTTTTGATCAAGATGACAACATTTCCGATCTGATTAAAAACAAAAAATGCGTTGTTGAAAAATATGGCAAAGATTCCGGCTCATACTGGCGGCTTGGTTCTGTTTCCATTGAGCCGCCCTGGACCATTTTTGAGGTTTTAAAGCAAGGCATAACCTTCGGCATTTTTAAAGACAGGCTTATGGGAGAGCACAACCTGCTGAATACATTATCAGCTATAGCAATAGCCGATTCTTTGATGATACCGGTTGATATTATTTCAGAGGCGCTTGAAACATTTGAAGGGATAAAGAGACGTCAGGAAATCCGCGGGCAAAAAAGAAATATTACTATAATTGATGATTTTGCGCATCATCCTACTGCTGTGAGGGAAACAATAAAAGCGGTTAAACCTTTTTACCCTGACGGCAGGCTTGTTGCTGTTTTTGAGCCCAGGACCAACTCCAGCATGCGCAAGGTGTTCCAGAATATTTATCCCTTATCATTTGATGAAGCAGATTTAATATGCATCCGCAAGCCACCTCTGCTTGAGAAAATTCCGGTTAACGAACGTTTTTCTTCTGAAAAGCTTGTAGATGACCTGAACAATCGCGGAAAGAACGCATATTATTTTCCAGATACAGAATCGATTATTGATTTTCTAATAAAAGAGACAAGGCCTGGCGATGTTATACTTATAATGTCAAACGGCGGTTTTGATAATATACATGAAAAATTGTTGAAGCTGTTGTGATTTTAAAAAAAACAGGAACTATGGAGGCTGCCATGGATATATTACATGCCGTGTTTGAATTTGAAATAGTTGGAAATAAATTGTGGCGCATTTTTGCGTTATTTGGAATTATTCTTATTTCCCTCGTTATTGGAAAAATTACAAAGCACATTTTAAAAAAATCGGCCACAAAATCCGAAGGTGCAAAACATCCTATCACGGCTATAGCCTTGAACTCTATTGCTCGCGGTATTGTTTTTCTATTTGCAGCTTTTGGTATCTCTACCGGCCTTATATTTTTGGATTTAACAACTAAGGTAACAGAAATTTCTAATACGGTAAGCGCAATTCTTCTCAGCATAGGTGTTGGGTATTTTCTTTACTGGCTGGCAGATGTGCCAAGTGCCTGGCTTGCCAAAATGGCCACCAGAACCGATACCAAGCTTGATAACATGCTGGTACCCATTATCCGGAAAAGCCTTCGTGTAACTATTATAATACTTGTATCGGTTCAAATCGCGCAAGTGCTCAGTGATAAACCCATAACCTCCATCATTGCAGGACTCGGAATCGGTGGTTTGGCTGTTGCATTGGCAGCTCAGGATACAATCAAGAATTTTTTTGGTTCCATTGTTCTGTTTGTTGACAAGCCTTTTGAGATGGGAGACCGAATCGCTATTGACGGGCATGACGGGCCTGTTGAGGAGGTGGGGCTTCGCTCAACTAAAATACGAACTCTTGACGGACATCTTGTCACTATTCCAAACGGAGAACTGGCTAATAAAACCATCCAGAATATCGGTAAACGTCCTTATATCAAGCGAATTACCAATTTAACCATTACGTATGACACTCCTCCGGAAAAAGTCGAACGCGCTCTCGAAATTGTGAAAGAAATTCTGAACAATCACGAAGGGATGCACAAGGACTTTCCGGCACGTATATATTTTAACGAATTCAATTCAGAGTCCCTGAATATTATGGTTATTTACTGGTATCATCCTCCTGACTACTGGGAATTTATGACATTTACAGAAAATTTTAACAAGGAAGTGTTCCGGCGTTTTAATGACGAAGGAATTGATTTTGCGTTTCCAACGCAAACTCTGTATCTGGCGGGAGACTCTTCTCGGCCCCTGACAATTGGGATTCGGAAAGACGGTCCTCTCTCTATTGATACAGTCTAAAACTTAACGAATCATGACCTTAACCGCCGCCAACGCGTTACCGTTTTTTGAAAGGTCTCTGAATGTGTCTGGCGCTTATGCAATGACTTGCATGATGTTTTGAGTAAAAATAATCGGTTGATGTTGTAAGATATTGCGCCGATTCTAAAAAAAACAGCATTTGCGCCGGCTTGACCGCAAGGCATTCTTTCCATGCCAAAACAAACTTTCAGATCATTAATGCGATTCTTGCTGCTTGCGCAGCCCTGATTATACCATTTAAAAACATCTCGGGCAGAGCCCTTAATGTTTGTGGCTATTACCGAATAGTTTAATTTGGCATCCTCTTTATTAAACAGTTTTTTTTGATATCTCCTTTGCAATGCTATTATTCGAAAAGTCTTTTTTGTTCCGATAAATGAGGAGGCTGTTTCCGCTATATATCCTTCCCTGTAAGGTCTCCAGTCAGATTCAGGAATAGAGCCGATTGCCCGCAGTATATTCTCATCAAGATTGACGCCTATGGCAAACTCAACAGCTTCTCTGTCACAAAAGTCTATTATATCGGCCTGGCAGGAAGGGGGGCCGGCCCTCAGCCGCCCTATACTTTTGCCTGCCGGTATCTGGTCTATACAATGTTTACAAAATTCAAGATTTTTTAAAGCAGGATCTATGTTCCCTTCACGAAACTCTTCGCTAACTATCAAACCGTTTTCCGTTAGAAGGCCGACAAGCGGCGCATAGCCCTTAAATCCTTTATAGGTTGGCTTTGCCGATTTTTTTTCAGCCTTTATTACGGTGACACCTATATTTAACGTATAGTTTTTTATATCATCATATTCCAGCGCCTGCTTTAACAATTTTCTGTTTGTCTTTTCAAGCCCCGACAGCCCTCCTCTATCGGCCGTTCTTTTTAACCAGTTCCTGATTGCATCAGACGAGGGAACTCTTTTCAGCGGCAATATATCCCTCAACATAAAATCACGCCGGATAATCTTTATATCTTCCAGACTGCGGCCTCCGCTATTTAGCATTAAAACCAGCGGGAAGACATATTCGCTGGTTTTAAAATGTGTGCCCTTGCCCGATTTAGGCATATAAGCGTCAACCCAATCCAGCACACCAAGGCCAATGCAAAATTCACCCAATAAAGCAAGACCTGCGGAAGATGCCTGAGCCTCTTTGGCGCTTTTACATTTTAACAGAAGATCTGTTTGCCTTGTCATTATTTGTTTCCCTCAAAACTCGGGCAAGTGTGCTTGTCTATAATATGGGGTTTGATATCCAAAATAGGGCTGCCGTCATACATATCAACACCTTTAACATAAATGACATTGCCTTTTACTTTAAGAACTTTTAGAACCGACATGCCGATCGGGTTTGGTCTTCGTGGCGAGCAGCAACTGAAAACTCCCATTATTTCTTTGCGGTGCGGAGGGCTTTGCTTGAGATTTCGCGGGATAAATGCCGGGCTTTTATGAAAATAGAAAATCACGACAATGTGCTGACCAGCCTTGATATCGCAGAGTCCCTCAAGATATTCTTCATTAA
>CBDAFK010000174.1:0-8020 GCA_965195235.1 uncultured Desulfobacterales bacterium
TCTATATCATATCAAAAAGGCCATAGCAACATGAGCTCCATAACAATATCAGGAAACTAAATGACTGCTAAACGTGATTACTATGAAATACTTGGCGTAAACCGCAATGCCTCTGAAGGTGAAATAAAGACTGTTTACCGCAAACTGGCTCTTAAATACCATCCTGACAGAAACCCCGGCGACAAAACAGCGGAAGAAAGTTTCAAAGAGGCTGCCGAAGCCTATGAGGTGCTTCATGACCCCCAGAAGCGCAACATTTATGATCAGTATGGACACCAGGGCATTCAAGGAACCGGTTTTTCCGGTTTTTCCGGTTTTGATGATATTTTTTCAAGTTTTGGAGACATTTTTGAAGATTTTTTCGGATTCAGAACATCAACAGGCTCCAGGACAAGGGTGCAGAGAGGGTCGGATCTTCGTTATAATTTAAACTTAAGTTTTATGGAGGCGGCCTTTGGGACAGAGACAGAAATAAATATTGAAAAGATGGAGGTTTGCTCTGCATGTAACGGCAATGCCTGCGAACCAGGCACACAGCCGGAAAACTGCAGACGCTGTAGCGGCACAGGCCAGATATCCAGGTCTCAGGGTTTTTTTACAGTAAGGACTACCTGTCCGACATGCCACGGCCACGGCCAGTACATACCTCATCCATGCTCTCATTGCAATGGGACAGGGCGGATTATGGTCAGTAAAAAGGTTTCTGTTAAAATACCGGCAGGTGTGGATTCAGGCTCCAGGCTTCGTTTGACAGGTGAAGGAGAAACCGGGCTTTACGGCGGTCCTCCAGGAGATCTTTATGTTTTTATTAGTGTAGAACCCCATGAATTTTTCGAACGCAGCAATACTGATGTTATATGCCGGATACCGATATCATTTGTACAGGCCGCGCTTGGGGATAAGATAATGGTACCAACATTAAAAAATGAAAAGAAGCTCGAAATCCCCAAAGGCATACAGCCTGGCGATATATTACGTTTCTCAGGACGTGGCATACCCTCCCTCAGGAATGGCAGACGCGGCGACCAGATAATGCAAATTGTTATTAATACACCCACTAATCTTTCCAGGAAACAGGAAGAGTTTCTCAAGGAATTTGCAAAACTCGAATCAAGCAAATTATCGACAAAATTAAAAAATATGTTCAAAAGCGTTCACACAAAAGCTTCCGGATAAACAAGAAGACAACAGTTCAGCCTGGGTGCAATACAAAAGAGTGATAAGACATTAAATCAGTATGTTCAATGGCTAAACTGTATTATCTTCATGGCGTCACTTTTTTGTATTGCACCAGTTTAGCCACTATGCACAAAGGCCTGTAAATAGTCGAGTAGTCAAGTAGTCAACCGCTCAACCAATTTCCCGCTCGACCACTTAACTAATATCAAAAGGTATTTGATAAAATGTTTGAGTTAAAGGTTATCACCCATTTTGCAGCAGCCCATCGGCTCAAAATGGTGGCAAAAAAATGTGAGAATATGCATGGTCACAACTGGAAAATTGAGGTTTGTGTGGGAGGTAAAAGATTAAACAACGCCGGAGTTATAATTGATTTCGGAAAGATAAAGAGGTATGTTACCGAAATTATTGCAAAGCTTGACCACTGTGTCCTCAATGAACTTGATTGTTTTCGTGATAACAATCCATCATCTGAAAATATTGCCCTTTATATTGCCAAAGAACTGCAGGCGATAATAAGAGACAAAGACGTAAAGGTTACAAGTGTAACAGCATGGGAATCAGAGGATGCATGCGCAACCTACCTGCCGCTTTAACACAAAACGAACCAGCCCTACATTCCAAGTTTTTCTGCCTGCCTTACAAGCTCATCCCTTGAAATGATTGCAGAAACATCCGGCACCTGTTTGCGGATATTTTCAATGCCCCCTTCCTGGCGATCAATTAGTATTACAGCCTTAACCACCTCCAGGCCTTCAGATCTTGCACGCTCAATCGCCTTGATCGTCGAGCCTCCTGTTGTAACCACATCATCTATTATCACGACCCTGTCGCCAGGTTTTACATCCCCTTCGATCCATCTGACAATGCCGTGATCTTTCCTGGTCTTGCGTATTGAAAAGGCATTTATCGGTTTTTGATTTAATTCAGAGGCAAAGGCGGTTGCCATGGCAATAGGATCTGCGCCAAATGTAAGCCCGCCGATTGCCGCAACATTCAGATCTTTAATCATATCAAACATAAGGTGACCGATTAAAAACATGCCTCTTGGGCTCAGAGTGGTTGGTTTGCAATTAACATAAAAACAACTCATGTTGCCTGAAACGAGCTTAAAAGTTGGTTTATCACTATATTTAAAAGATTTTCGACAAAGCATTTCAACGAGTTCCTGTTTCATGGCCTGAATCCTCATTTTTAAGTAGTTATTGCTTTTAGGACAATTATAAGATAAAAAACCTCCACTGAAATGGAAGAAGCATGTTTATGGGATTCAGCGGAGGTTTTGAGTAAGGAAAACTGGAAACAGCACTCCTTAAGCCTCAAAAAATATAATACCATAAAAAATTAATTTTGGTCAATCTAAAAAAGGGTAACCGTTCACAGGTTCACGGTTCAGAGGTTCAACGGTTCACGGTTTAAGGGTTCAGAGTTCACGGTTCAAAGTTCGGCCAACCCTGAACCTTTGAACCGTAACTACTAAATGAAATCGGAGTTTATTGTTCAATAAATCACCCCTTAATTAGCAAAGATTTACGAGGTCTGTACAATGCATTTTAACAAGCTTTGCTGTAAATTGTTATTTTTTTTAGTAATGACTGGTCATTTTCTGGTTTTCCCCTGCCTTGCCAAAGCTGATGAAGCCGAAGAGGTCTTTACTCTTGAACAAACAATCAGGCAGGCAATAAAGGCCAATCTCGGGCTGAAGTCCTCGAGAGAGGATACAAATGCCGCATCTTTCGCCAGGCTGAAACAACGAACCAATTTTCTTCCAACCCTGGGAGCAACCTATAAATACAAGCGTAACTATGAAGAGCGAACCACGGCGGTCCATGGCGCGGCGGTTCCCAAAAACAAGTATACTCTTACCGGCACATTCACCCAGCCTGTATTTACAGGGTTTTCACTTATTAACAAATACAAGATTGCGGGCTTTAGTCTCGACCTTGCGCGGCTTAATGAAAAGACTACCCGGCAGGCGGTTGTTTTTGAAGCAAACAAAATATATTTTAATCTATTAAAGGCGCAAAAGCTGGCGGCAATTGCAAGAGAGGCGGTTACGCAGATTTCAGCTCACAAAGATGTGGCAAAAAATTTCTATGAGGTCGGAATGACCCCTTTAAACGATTTGTTGAAAGCCCAGGTTGAACTGGCCAATGCACGCCAGGATCTTATTATTGCTCAAAACAACCTGGAAACAGCAAAATCGAATTTTAATATTTTGTTGCGCAGAAAAATTAACGCCCCTGTTAAACTCAAGGATATTATTGATTATTGTTTTTTTGAAAAGAAAATCGATTTTTGTTTTGATATGGCTGAAAA
The DNA here is from genome assembly GCA_965195235.1 of uncultured Desulfobacterales bacterium. Classification (GTDB taxonomy): domain Bacteria; phylum Desulfobacterota; class Desulfobacteria; order Desulfobacterales; family ETH-SRB1; genus Desulfaltia. Next base: position 3,499 of record CBDAFK010000174.1, read on the forward strand.
AAACCGTCTGGAAATAAAAGCAGCCGATCTGCAGGTTGAAATTGCACAAAAAGAGTTAAAGCTTGGGAAAACAGACTATTATCCATCAATAACATTGCAAGGTAATTATTACAAAGTTGGAACCGATTTTGATGCTGATGGTGGAGATGGGATAAGCGATCCTGATAGTTGGGATATTACAGCTACAGCTTCATGGGATTTCTGGGAATGGGGCAAAACCGGATACGGCGTAAAGGAAAAATTAAGCGCCCTTGCACAGGCTCGATATCAACAGGATGAGATCATTGATAATATTCATCTCGAGGTAAAACAGGCATATCTTAACACCAAAGAATCTGAACAAAATATTATGGCTGTAAAAAAAGCCATTGAACAGGCCAGAGAAAATTTCAGGATTAGCGAGGAACGCTATAAAGAACAGATGGACACTTCAACGGATGTCCTGGATGCACAAACGCTTCTTTCCAGGACTATGACTAATTATTACAATGCGTTATATGATTTCAAAATATCAAAAGCCTATCTGTACTGGGCAATGGGCCGCGCGGAAGAGGTTGAGACCGGCTTAGAATGATTGATAAAAATGACAAAAGTGCAATAATTCAAATGTTCCATGTCCACAAGAATTACGGCTCAAAAAAGGCTTTAATCAATATAAACCTCGACGTGTCCAAAAATGAATTCCTTTTTATCACCGGCCCCAGCGGGGCAGGCAAATCCACCTTGCTGAAGCTCCTTTATCTTGGAGAATCTGTATCAGAGGGGCAGATATTAATCGACGGAATGAATCTTTCCAGAATTTCCCGCAAACGAATTCCGCTTTTAAGACGAAAGTTAGGGATAATATTCCAGGACTACAAGCTGATACCCACGAAAACCGTATTTGATAATATTGCTTTAGTTCTTGAGGCAATGGGTAAAAAAAGGCAGTTTGTCCAGAAAAAGGTAAACAGCGTGCTGAGAATGGTAGGAATGGAACGCAGGTTTAATGCTCTGCCTCAAAGCCTGTCGGGCGGAGAACAGCAAAGAATTGCCGTAGCCAGGGCAGTTGCAGGAGTGCCTAAGATAATCCTGGCTGATGAACCAACCGGCAGCCTTGACTCAGAATCTGCCGGCGTTATTTTTGATCTTCTTAAAGCGTTCCACACGCGAGGAGGCACGCTCATTGTCGCAACCCACGACAAGGAATTGATACGCAAAACAGGCTGCAGGGCAATCCATCTTAAAGAGGGACGTCAGGTGAAATAAGGTTCAAGGTTCACGGTTTAAGGGCTTGCAGTCAATAGTAAAAAGCCTGGCCCAGAGGACTAGGCTTTGGTTATCCCCAGAGGGGATTTGCTTTGTTGGAAGTTCATTGAATTATTGAAATTACAAATATCAAATTACAAATATCAAACAATTTCCAATGACCGAAATTCGAAAATCCAAACAATATCTCGTCCTGGAAGGTTTTGGTCATTGAATATTGGAATTTGAGATTTGTTTGTAATTTGGTGCTTGGAATTTGAGATTTTAGACACAAAACTCCAAGGCAGAGCCATCTATCTCTGGCCTGGCCCAGAGGACCAGGTTTTCAATGTAAAAATAAAATAGTTTTCACAAGGTCTGAAATATGATTCTTTTTTTTAAAAGAGCCATTTACGACATCCGAACCAACAGATTTCTGAATGCAGTCACAATTATTACAATAGCCCTGTCAATACTTATAGTCAGCTCTCTTGTTCTTTTTTTTGTCAACGCAAACGAGTATGTAAATTCCTGGAAAAAGGGAATAAGAATAATAGCATACCTCAAACCGGATATAGTTGAACCAAACCTTGTTGACATAAAAAACAAAGTTAAGAGGCTCTATGGAGTTGCCGAGGTCGAATTCATATCAAAAGAGGAAGCTATGAAGCGACTTAGAGAGCAGATGAAACAGCAATCTTCACTTTTTGATGGCCTCAAGGAGAACCCGCTTCCCGATGCCTTTGAAATCCGTCTTACAGGGCAGTCTTCAAACAGTGAAAAAATTGAAAATCTGGCGGCTCAGCTTGAATCACTTCCTGAAATAGATGAGGTTGAATATGGCCAGAGATGGATCGGACGATTTGTTAAGGTCTTTGATCTGTTCAGATTAACAGGATATGCCATGAGCGCTATTTTCTTCATAGCCGCTGTTTTTATCGTGGCCAATACTATCAGGCTTGTAATCTATTCAAGACGTGAAGAGATTGAAATAATGCGTCTAATCGGAGCTACCGACCGATTTATCAAAGCCCCTTTTTACATTGAAGGCGTTATCCAGGGTGCGCTTGGAGGAATTATCGGGCTTGCCGCATTATTTGCAACCTTTATATATATATCAACCAGTGTTGAACATGGTCTGCCTTCCGATTTATTACATATCAGGTTTCTTTCGCTCAGGCTATTCATCACAATAATATTGTGCAGCATGCTTGTTGGATGGTTAGGCTGTTTTATTTCTCTGAGGCAATTTTTAAAAGAATGATGAACTCGTAAAAAGTCGAATTCATCAAAGAATAAGCCACGTGAAAAATTCTCATTTTATATCGCTTATTTTTATAATTTTTCTTGCTGCCGGCATTATTGTGTTTTTGCATTCTGCCGCGGCTATCGGTTTTCAATCAAATGAAACAGGCATTGTAACCGCGTCAAGGCTTAATGTGCGACCGGAACCGGGAACCAATAAGTCTGCAATAAAAATACTCAAAAAAGGGGCAAAGGTTACAATTTTAGCGCGCTACAACAACTGGCTTAAAATCCAGCACAATGGTCAGACCGGTTATGTTAGATATCGGAAGAGTTATATTCGGATTGCCTGCGACAAAGCAGTTGAGAACCTGAGCGATGTTGACGCTAAAATCAAAACAGCGAGACAAAAAGCAAAAAATATCACCCGCAAACTGGAAAAACAAGGAGCCAGGGTTCAGACCTTTGCAGAAAAGGAGATTGCTGTTATTGACAGTTTAAATAAGGCAGACCTTGCTCTAAACACTGTTAGAAAGCGTGTTTCACTCTTGCGATCCGAACTTGCTTCACTTGAAAAAGAGATTCAGGAAGCAACTAATACATTCAATGACCTCCGAAAAAGGATTAAAACAAGCGAAGATTATGCATCCAATCGCTTGATAGCTGTTTATAAACTAAACCTGCTCGGCAAAATGAATGTTCTGGCTTCTGCTGAATCGATCAACGATTTTTGTCAACGTAAAATCGCCATGGAACAGATCCTTGCTCATGACGAAAAGATATGGAAAAAGCTTGTAAAAAACAAGGATAGGCAAAAGCGGCTGCTGAACAGAATGAATGCTCAAAAAACAAAAAAGCTTTTGCTTGAAACAGATTTAAACAAACAAATCAACATTATGTCTAATGAAAATGAAAAACGCTCAAAACTTCTTGTTCATATACAAAGCAAAAAAAGGCTTGGATTAGCCGCCATTGAAGCATTAAAACAGACAGCAGCCGCTCTGGATCGGACTATCCTATCCTTGGGCCGATCCTTGGGCCCGGCATCTACCAAGGTTAAAAACATATCATCCGGAGTTTTTAGCTCCTTTAAGGGGTTGCTTAAAATGCCGGTTAAGGGTAAAATAATATGTTTTTTTGGCCGACATACAAACAGCCAGAGCAAAACAGTAAATTTCAAAACAGGTATTGATATTAAAGCCGACAGAGGCGAGCCCGTATATTCGGTATATGAGGGACAGATACTTTACTCTAACTGGTTTAAAGGTTATGGCAACATGATTATCATAGATCATGGAAATCATTTCTGCACGGTCTATGCACATGCTGAAGAACTCTTTAAGGCAAAGGGTGATTATGTTGAAGCAGGTGAAGTTATTGCCACGGTTGGCGATACAGGTTCAATGATCGGCCCGAAACTCTATTTTGAGCTTCGCCATCACGGAAGACCGGTTAACCCGCTCGATTGGCTAAAAAGTTGATAAAACATTTTAGTCTTTTGCTAATAAATTTTTTGCATTTTTATGGCAGAAAAAAACACCGCTGAGACGCAAAGCACGCAAAGATTAAGTGTTTTTTTGTTTTCCGTTGAGAGGACGGAAAACAAAAAGAAACGCATTATTAAGATTGTCGTTTCGAATACATATTGCATTGATTTTAGACAGCTTAGTCTTTTAAATTGTCGCCTCTCACGACAATTTAAAAAAATAGATTTCTTTGCGTCCTTTGCGACTCTGCGGTGAATATAAAAACTGTAATAGCTTAATTACCTGATTGGTTCCGGCTTGTCAGGGTTGGGTTTTTGAAAATAAAAGGAGTAATTACATGACAATAAAGAAAAAACAAAACATTAAACTCTGGTTCGTGATGATAATCGCCTTAATATTCTGGTCGATCGGGACCGGATTTCACCACGATCTTTCAGCGAGCAGCGATGAGACATACAAAGGGCTTAAACTGTTTTCCGATGTTATTGAGCTGGTTGAAAAAAACTATGTTGACGAGGTTGACACAAAAAAATTAATTCAAAAGGCTGTTCAGGGAATGGTAA
>CBDAFK010000175.1:0-3400 GCA_965195235.1 uncultured Desulfobacterales bacterium
ATTTATACCTCTCACGAGGCTTTTGGATTTCATTATACCCGCCAAAATTCCATTCCGATGGATGGTTGACAACTCCAGTACGAACCATGTTCAAATCAATATATGCAATGCATTGAATCAGGTGACGATCACTTGATACAGCAGTTGCATGTTAACGGTCTTCCCAAAACGCACCGTTTCGATTCTTTCTTTGGTTGTACTCCTGACCGGTTCGACCGGCAACCAACTTAATAGATTTTGGAATGACATCTCGTCCACCACCGTCAACGAGTAGAAGATGGATATGGTTTGAAGTAACCATATAGTTCAATATACGGATTCCGTAACGCTTCTTTGCCTCAAACAGCCATTGCAACCATCGGCGTCGATCTCTGGCAAATTTAAACAGAAATTCTTTTTTATGACACCGATGCGTAATATGCCAAACGTGACCTGGAAGGAAATGCCGTTTTGCTCTTGCCATCTGCTCGTGCTCTTTTATTAAAAGTGTGTTTTTGGCCCTAAAAATGGCGCTTTAAGGCCTTATTTAACGCAGAATTTTAACGTTTTATATATTTCTCAATATGTTGCTGTGGCCCGACCCCCATTCTCTTTTGCAAAGTAAGGTGTTACGGGTTCCTGCATCCATGCAGCAAGAAGCTCATCAAATTATTACAGCTTATTCTACGATTTAATCCAATCATGATGGTCAAGCAGCTCAAACAAAGAGCGAAAATAATATGTAGGTTTTGTGGGGCAAAAATGGAAATTATTCGCACAATGATACCGGCTGCCCAGATACAACAGGCAACTCATCTCACATAATCAAAGGAGGCTTTTTTGTTATGTGATACTTAACCTGAAATAGTGGCAGTAAAAAAAACTGATTTCTTCGGCAATGGATAGTTACGTGAAAAATCAACTGTTTTTTCCTTAAAAAAACTTGTTGTGGACTTAAAATCAGCTCTTTTTAAATAAATCACCTTAATTCATCCGGCATTCGCCAACTTCTTTGCCTTATCCTGACATATTTCCAAAAAGATATTTTCTATAAGATAATCCGGGCTTGTCCAACAAACGGTTCAGATTGTGGCTCGCTCCGCTCACACAATCTAACCTTATTCGTTATGTTAAAATTTTACTTCCCTATTTACATTGACTTTAATCGATGGATTTCATTCGCAATATCTTTAATGATATCTTTGTTTACGATGTCTTTCTTGTTGCCAACCCGTGTAGAAAAAATGATAAAAACTCTGCCACCATACTTTTTTTCAAAGTTTTGGAAACTTGCACTCATCCTGTCTGAAATTTTATAATTTGCAAAAGTGGCATTTGCGGTGACAGGCTTTATTTGAATTCCGAAAGATTTTTCACCTACTTTCCCAAGATAGTCTATATCACCTGCGTGATCTAATTCTGGTTCTGATTCTTCAAATTCAACATCAGTAAAAATTTTGGCAAGCGAATCATTAATAACTGATTTTTCAAGTAAAAACCCATCATATGTCCGCACAACGGTGACCTCATAAATGTAATCAAAACAGTCCTGCAATGTGATGTTTTTAAAAGCCTTGGTCCATTCGGGGATTACGACCTCCATGAGCTTCGCATATAATCGTTCCCCAAGCTCCTGTAATATTTCATCTGTAACCTTGATAGGGCTTTTTGTGTTTGTATACGCATTTTCAAAATAATACGACTCCCACTCGTCAAGTGATGTCGGCTGACATTCCCTGATCAGCGCCATTACCGTTCCGACTTTACTCGGACGCGTTAATTGATAGGTATTGCTTGTATAATTTAATACTTTCTCTTTCTTGCCAAAAGGCTTTGCATATTTTTTTATATCCTTTCTAACCATTTCACGCTCCTTTGCTTAACATGGTAAATTTCTCTCGATATTTATAATCATATGAGGTGTCTACGTTGACATAGCCATGTTTTATCAAATGAGCGTTCAGAAAGGTTTTATTTTTCAAATATAAATAACAGAGTAAATTATTGTCTTGGTCATGTTTTAAACTGTCATATTTTAAAAATACTTTTTGCTTATTCGTTTTTTTCTTTAAGAATTCAATGGCAAGCCCGTTGAGATTTTTGTTTTGCTTAACCCCAATTAAACGAACTATTAAATCATTGTTTAATCTAACACGCTCCGAGCTAATAATTTCTTTTATTAAAAAGTAATCTTCTCTATCTTTACTGTTTTTGTCAATTGTTGACCCAAACTGCAATTTCTTGGGATCGATTTTTTTATCAAATTTATGGGGATCTCGAAAAATGTACGGGAGTTTTTTAATTGCATCGGAGAAGTCTTCCTTGATTTTTTCCTGAGTAATAAATTTATATGTAGTGCCTGATATGTCTTGCTGCACCATCTCCAATTTCCTTTTTATATACGGAAGAAACTCAGGGTTAATTTCATATCCAACTGAATTTCTGCCAAGATTTCTTGCCGCAAGAGAAGTAGTGCCGCTTCCAAGGAATGGATCAAGTACAGTGTCACCAACAAAGGCAAACATTTTAATCAATCTTTTTGGTAGCTCTTCCGGAAATACCGCGATATGACCATCTTGTCTCGCTCCGCCAAAATGCCAATGTCCGGCAAAATATTCTTTCCACTCCTCCTTGCTCATCCTTGACTGTTCCTTTATCTCCATGTTCGGTCTTTTCGGAGCGCCAAGTTTTTTAAAAAGCAAAATAAATTCATAATCAATAGACAAAATGCCATTACGTGGGACTGGAAAGCTTCCCATTATACTGGATCCCCCCGTAGTATTGGTGGTAGTTTTTTTCTGCCAAATTATCGCCCCCATATAATCAAAGCCTATGTTTTCACAGAATTTAATTATCTCTGTTCTAATTGGTATAACTTTATAACGTCCATAATAGACCGACCTCGCAAATTGGTCTCCAATGTTTACACACAGGCGGCATCCATTATCAAGAACCCTGTAACATTCCTTCCATACGAGATTTAAGTTGTTTATATAGCTCTCATAATCTTCATTGTAGCCAATTTGGTCTTTTGTTCCGTAGTCTTTTAATTGCCAATAAGGTGGCGAAGTTATAACCAAATCAACTGATTTGTCTTCAAGTTCAGTCATTTGCCGACTGTCACCATTTATGATTTTATGTCTCGTTTTAAAATTCATTATATCCTTAATGTTTTATTTACACATAACAGTAACACGCAGCACAGATCCACGCTCAGGTAAAACCTGACGTCATCATGTGTTTGAATCAGGGCTACAAAAAGTGGTAAAGGCCGCCGTCACAATGGGGGTCGGGCCACGCTATCTTATTAATATTTATGGATTATCGCTCCAAAAATAGGTGTTTTTTGCTCTTAACTCGCTATTTTCAGGGGTAAAATCACTATTGTAAGGAACCTGTGCTTCACGAAGATGATATAATC
>CBDAFK010000176.1:0-3655 GCA_965195235.1 uncultured Desulfobacterales bacterium
CTCCCGACTCGGATACTATATGCGGCATGGGAAACAGGAAGAATCTGGATTTTCAGAAGGTGTTGCGCCGGGAAGGGCCTGACGTGTTTGAGACCTCGGTGAAATTTGTCAAAGATCTTAAGAAAAAGGGCATTAAAGTCGGCGTAGCCTCTTCCAGCCGGAACTGCCGGCTTATCCTGCAGTTAGCGGGAATCGAGGCTCTGTTTGAAACAAGGGTTGACGGGGAGGTTTCACGTGAGCTGAATCTAAAGGGAAAACCTGATCCTGATATTTTTGTAACAGCAGCCGGGAACCTCGGCCTCATGCCGGGAGAGTGCGTGGTTGTTGAAGACGCCATCTCCGGTGTTCAGGCAGGCAGAAATGGAAATTTCGGCCTGACCCTTGGAATAGCGAGGAGCATTGACGGCGAAATACTGCGCTGCAACGGCGCAGACATGGTTGTTCGCGATCTTGGAGAAATAAGCATTAAGGACATGGAAAACTGGTTTAAGCATGGGATTGAAGAGGATGGCTGGAACCTGACTTATCACGGCTTTTATCCGGAAAACGAAAAGCTGAGAGAAACCTTATGCACGGTCGGGAACGGCTATCTTGGAGTAAGGGGATGCTTTGAGGGAGAGAGCGCATCAGAAGTTCATTATCCTGGAACCTATATTGCCGGTGTATATAACAGGCTTGGCACAAAGATCCATAATAAGACGATTTACAACAACGATTTTGTAAATTGCCCTAACTTGCTTTTAATTGAATTCAGAATCGGAACCGGCGACTTTCTAAGCCTTCTCAAAATGGAACTTTTAAGCTATACGCAAACCTTAAGTTTCCGCGACGGGGTTCTGGAAAGATCGTTTATATTCAACGACGGGCTTGGCAGGATTACCCGTATTCGCAGCAAGCGGCTCGCAAGTATGGCCGACCCGCACATTTGCGCTATTAAGTATGAAGTTACACCTGTTAATTATTCGGAGATAATTACTCTGCGATCTTCTATTGACGGTAATGTGATAAATGACGGTGTTGAGCGTTACCGCCAGCTCAACTCAAAACACCTGTCTTTGGTAGCTCACGGAGAGACAGGGGACGGGATATTCCTTCATGTTCAAACCAACCGCTCAAAGTGCCAGATTGTTATGAACGCAAGGACAGCCGTTTACCAAAACGGGAAACAACTAACAACAGAGAAGGGTATCTCCAAAAAGAAAGCACGGATATCTGAAGAGATAGAGATCGATGTGCTGGCAAACACTACATACACGGTGGAAAAATATGTCAGTGTTTACACGTCGCTGGACAGGGGCGTCTCAAATCCCAAAAAGGCGGCACAAGATGCTGTTTCGCAGATTAAATCATTTAAAAAGATTTACCTGGCTCACGCCAAAACCTGGAAATCTCTCTGGGACAGAGCCGACATCAGGATTAGCGATGACAGGTTTGTGCAAAAAACCACGCGTTTGCATATTTATCACCTGCTGGTTACGGCATCCCCTCACAACACAGTTATTGATGCGGGAATGCCCGCGCGGGGGCTTCACGGTGAAGCATACAGGGGGCATATTTTCTGGGATGAACTTTATATACTGCCTTTTTATAATATCCGCTTTCCGGAAATCACCAGGGCACTTCTCATGTACAGGTATAACCGTCTAAATGATGCAAAAAGATATGCGGTTCAAAACGGTTACGAGGGAGCTATGTATCCGTGGCAGACTGCGGACAGCGGAGCCGAGGAGACCCAGGAGGTTCACTTTAATCCAAAAGACGGTTCCTGGGGACCGGACTTAAGCCGCCTTCAGAGGCATGTATCAATCGCTGTTTTTCATAATGTATGGAAATATGTTTCCGACACAGGCGACAGAAAATTTCTTGAAGATTATGGCGCTGAAATCATGCTGGAAATTGCCCGTTTCTGGGCAAGTATCGCCACGTACGATACTGACACGGAGAAATACCACATCAAAGGCGTTATGGGGCCTGACGAATTCCATGAACAGCTTTCCGGCGCTGATGAACACGGCCTAAAAGACAACGCATATACGAATGTGATGGTGGTATGGCTGCTTGAAAAGAGCCTTGAGCTTATTGAGAGTCTTTCAAAGAAAACTCTTGTAAGGCTGAAGGGAAAGATCGGTTTCAGTGCCGGGGAAATCAAGAGATGGCAGGAAATTAGTAAGAACATGAATATTGTTATGCTGGATGGAAAAATTATCAGCCAGTTTGACGGGTATAATGCTCTTAAAGAGCTGGATTGGGATTATTATCGAAACAAATACGGCGATATCCACCGCATGGATCGTATCCTGAAAGCCGAAGGCAATTCCCCGGATCTATATAAGGTTACAAAGCAGGCAGATACACTGATGATGTTTTACGTTCTTGCGCCAGGTGAGGTGCAGCACATCCTGAATCATCTGGGATACCAGGTTGATGATGCAATTCAATTGCTGAAGGAGAATTATAGATATTACGAAAAAAGGACCAGCCATGGCTCCACCCTGAGCAAGATTGTTCATGCGGTAATTTCCAGCTATATGGATGAAGGCAATACAGTATGGGGCTGGTTTGTTGAGGCTATGAAAAGCGATATCTTCGATACCCAGAGAGGAACTACCATCGAAGGAATTCACAGCGGGGTCATGGCCGGCAGCCTTGATATTATTATGAGGTGTTTCGCGGGAATAAATCTTTCCGGCATTATACCTGAAGTAAATCCTCACATGCCTGGGCACTGGAATAGTCTTGCTTTCAGAATATGCCATAGAAAGATCTGGTACGATCTTGAAATCACGCAAAAAGGTGTGAAAGTAAGGGCCCGTGGAAAAGTGAAAAAACCGGTTTTGATCAAAGTATATGAAAAGGAAATCAGGCTTACTCCAGGCAAGAAAAGAACCGTTAATCGGCTTTGATCCCTAATTCTTTTTCTTTTGCAGCTACGGCCAGCCTTGTTTTAATAACAGTATCGGGAATCAGGCTTATGGAATCGATGCCGCATTCGACGAGGAATGTGGCAAATTCCGGGAAATCGCTTGGAGCCTGGCCGCAGATGCCTATCTTTTTGCCGCGGCGTTTGGCTACGTCAATCACCATGCGCACCATATTATAGATATCATAATGAGTAAATCGGAAATGCCGCTGGGAGCCTTTAATAGTCTCGATGCCGAATAATTTCACCCTCAATTAAATAGATAACCTCTTCGGCAATATTGGTGGCATGGTCTGCAATCCGCTCAAGGTGGCGGGAAACCAAGAGCAGGTTGATCAGATAACTCACACGATCCGGGTGCTCGCCAATAGCATGTTTAACCACATCATAAGCTTCATTCAGCATATTATCTACTTCATCGTCTAAGTTGCAAACACGGAAAGCGAGGTCCACGTCCATATTCACAAGGGCATCCAGACTTTTTTTGAGCATTGATTTACTCTTTTCTGCCATAAGAGAATGATTGAAAGGGATATCAAGCCTTTGCCGTTTGGCAATAACCTGTACCCGTTCTGCGATGTTCACCGCCTCATCAGCGACCCTTTCCAGGTCATTGTTGATTTTGATTACAGCTATGAGAAATCTGAGGTCAACGGCAACAGGCTGATACAGAGCCAGAATCTTCAGGCATTCTTCTTCCACTTCCACTTCCATCTCATCTATCTCATAATCACT
>CBDAFK010000177.1:0-8987 GCA_965195235.1 uncultured Desulfobacterales bacterium
CAATAATCCTTGACTTGTTCCTTTATATCGGTATAATTAATTTGAGATTGTACCTATAGAAGGTAAAATATGGAAAAAGATGAAATTGTCAGGTTTATAGCTGAATGGCAGAACCGCATATTGAGAATACAAGGAATTGACAGAGAGTATCTTCATGCCTTGCAGGAGACTATCGGTTCAAGGCCCATAAAAATAATTACCGGCTTCAGGAGGTCGGGGAAATCTTTTCTTGTCCAGCTCGCTGCCAGGAGGTTGATAGAAAACAACACGTTTTCTGTTTCGAATATTCTTTATCTCAATTTTGAGGATTTTCGTCTTGCCGGGATTAATACGCCTGAGAGGCTTGATGTTTTTTACAGGACATTTCGAACTGAAATGGCGGATGAAAAGAAAAAATTATTAATATTTGACGAAATTCAAAATGTCAATAACTGGGATCGTTTTATACGGACGATATATGAAACAGATCGCGATGTTGAAATTATTCTGACCGGCTCTAACTCCCGCCTTCTTTCGGCAGAGATAGGAAGCAATCTGGCAGGACGATTCATAGAGCTTTCCATTCTTCCCTTTGATTTTAAAGAATACTTGAGATACAGAGGCATTAAAGTCGCCAACACCACGGAACTTTTCAGAAATCAGGAAACAATTCATAATCACTTCAGCCAATATGTGAAATTCGGCGGTCTTCCTGAAGTTCTGTCCATCAACAGTGAAACCGCGCGTTTTTCTTATATCGAAGGGGTTATCAGCAAGGTCATACTGGACGATATAATTAAACGGTTTAATATAAAACATACAACCGCAGTAGAAAAAACGCTTTTTTATCTTTTTTCCGCAATAGGAAATATTATTTCGTTCAGTAGAATATCAAACTATCTGAAACAGCTTGGCATCAATATAAAAAAAGAAACGCTTATAAAATATGTGCAATATATGCTTACTACTTTTGCCATTTATGAAACAAACAAATTCGATTGGAAGCTTGGAAAATTATTTGGGACCACACGAAAATATTATGCCGTGGATACAGGTCTGGTCAATCTATGCCATGGAACCACAAGTAATTATTCAAAACAGCTTGAAAACATCGTATTTCTCAAACTTAAAAAGTATCGAAGGCATACGTATTTTGGGGCACTCTCATCAGGAAAGGAAATAGATTTTATCACGCAAACTGTGGATGGAAAATTCGAAAAATACCAGGTTACTCAAACTCTCCACAAAAATAATTATGAACGAGAGCTATCCTCTTTTCAATTACAAAATACCCATCTTAAGCATAGAAAGAATATACTTTTGACACTTGATGAAAATGAAGAAGAAATCAACTACAAAAACATAAAAGTATTTAAAAAAAATTTAATAAGATGGCTCCTTGAACTGTAGAATCGATCATTTTCCGGCAGATAATCGTAAAAATCATGGACAATAGCTTAATTGTCAAACATTAATTCACAATTCAAGCTTTGACACCGAGCCCACTTTCTTTTTCAACATCGGAAAACCAATAGCCTCTCTCTGGTTCAGATACTGCCTGGCACAGGCTCTCGCAAGATTTCTTATCCGTGCGATATAACCGGTTCTCTCTGTTACACTGATGGCTCCGCGCGCATCGAGAATGTTAAAGGTGTGTGAACACTTCAGGCAATATTCGTATGCAGGGATAATAAGTGATTCTTCAATCATCCGCGTGGCTTCATTCTCGTATTTGTTGAAAAGATCCAGCAGCATATCAATATCTGCTTTCTCAAAATTATATGTTGACTGCTCAACTTCCTGCCTGTGATGGATATCTCCATAAAATATTTTATCATTCCATTTTAAATCAAAAACATTATCAACTCCCTGAAGATACATTGCAATACGCTCCAGGCCATAAGTAAGCTCCACTGAAACCGGGTGAAGCTCAATACTGCCGGCTAATTGAAAATAGGTAAATTGAGTAATCTCCATGCCGTCCAGCCAGACTTCCCACCCCAGACCTGACGCCCCAAGGGTTGGGGATTCCCAGTCGTCTTCAACAAATCTGATATCATGATCAAGGCAATCAATTCCGAGCGCCCTGATGCTTTGAAGATACTGTTTTTGCACATCAAGTGGTGAAGGTTTAAGTATGACCTGAAACTGGTAGTAATGTTGAAGACGATTCGGATTCTCACCATAACGGCCGTCTGTAGGGCGTCTGGACGGCTGAACATAAGCCGCATTCCAGGGCTCAGGACCTAAAACCTTAAGAAGTGTGGCCGGGTGAAATGTTCCCGCGCCGACCTCAATGTCATAAGGTTGAATCAGCGTGCATCCTTTGCGCGCCCAGAATCGCTGCAATGCTAATATTAGTTCCTGAAAATACATTTGTTTCCCTTGATTTACCTTTTGATAAACTCGTAAAGAGCCCGAATTCATCAGGTGTTAAGTGTTAAATATAATTTTGAGTTTTTAATTTTGAGTTTTTAATGAAGGAAAAACCGTTTTTAATTTAAAATTATTCCCCTCCTAACAGTCTTCAGCCTAATCCCCTGATCCCTTAATCCTCTAATCCTTAATCCTCTAATCCTTAATCCTCTAATCCTTAATTAACCACCAACCCTTTGGAATCAATATCCACATCAAGCAGACATGCCTCTTTTCTGCTCAAAAGAGCATTTTTCCAAATATGCTTTAACCTGCCAATATCATCGATCTCGCCTATCGCCCAGATACAGCCGCCGCCGCCGGCTCCTGTAAATCTTGCGCCACATCTGTTTTTAACAGATAGATCAACGAGCTTTTCCCCCATCTTATCAAGCACGTCGGGCGTCATTCTCCTTCTTATAGCTGTTTCTCTATTCATTGAAGCGCAGGCTTCTTTAAAGTTTTTTTCAAAAAGAGCGTCACTAAACCTTTGTGTACATACAATTATTTCTGCCCAGAGTCTGCGGTATTTTCCGGAAATAAACTGCTCAATCCAGATTCTGTTAATATTCTTCGATTCATGGGGAATCCCGCAATATGCAAGAAGCAGATGCTTATTCAGGTTTTTATGAAATGCTTTCTTAACAATAGTTTTTTTTCTGAAAGAGGGACCCTTAATTATAGCGGGCCAGTACCATGCATTAACCCCTCCATACACAGAAGCAAGCTGATCCTGAAGTCCGCACGGCACGCCTGCAACGCTCTCTTCAAGAGCATGTGCAAGCAGCGCAATTTTTTGCCTTGACCAGGGACCGGCTGTTTGCATTTGATTGATCTTTGAAAATGCCGCAATAAGAGCAACTGCGGCCGCGGATGAACCTCCGAGAGCGCTGCGAGGAGGCGATGACGAGTCAATATCAATATGTACACCTTCAGCCCCAAAATAGGCCGCAATCGCAAACATAAACCCTAAAGGATGATTAAACGGGGCTTTGTTTAATGGATATTCTGTGCTTTTAAAACCCCTTGAAGAAACTTTTACGATCCCTTGCTTATAAGGGAAAAGGCAGACCCTGGTTCTTAAGTTCACCGCTATGTTAAACGTGCATGGTAAAAGATGCCTGAGCGGATAATAAAATGTGCTGATATCCAGGGTTCCTCCCATGTCGATTCTGCACGGCGCAGATGCTTCAATATGACGTTTTTGAAGAATACTTCTTATACTCTGCATGCTCCCTTGTTCCAATACTATTGACTTAAGCAAGTTTTCTTGTAACTTCTTAAAAAGTTCGGGTATAAGTCATTGCGAGCGAAACGAAGCAATCTCTTTGATAGCGCTTAAGATTGTTTCGTCGCTTACGCTCCTCGCAATGACAAAAAATCACAATTTCCAGAGAATACCCGAATTTATTGAAATGTTACATTTGCTTGAACCGCAGAATGTCGAACAAGAAATATCGAATGTCGAAATGACACCTTCGAAATTCTGCGGTTCCTTGTTCTGCGGTTCGATATTCAAAAACCATTACAATTTTCCTTACCCCTTAATCCCTACCCCTTAATCCTTACTCCTTACTCCTTAATCCTTACCCCTTAATCCTTCCTTATCTGGCGTAAAAATTTCAGGCTCCGAGGCTCCTTTCCCAAATGATAGGGCACAAACATTTCCATAAATTCCAGGCCCTCCTTTAAAGCCTGGCTGGAAAATCTGATCCTGCTCACCTTATCCAAATTTCCGCTTTTGATCCAGAGAAGCTGTTTTATAGTCCCTTTTGAAAGAGATATCTGTCGTAATGATCCGGTCACACACCTTTCACATACAAGCCCGCCCTTTTTAAGATCAAATACCACCTCGTTTTTTTTCATCTTCTCAAGTTTAATCTTGCATAAGCTGCAATGGTTTAAATTCGGGCAAAGACCCGACATGGCCATAAATCTTATCTGGAACTGAATGCTAAGAGCTCTGTCAGGTATTTGCCCACGATCGAGCTCGCATAAAACATGCTGAAACAGATGATAAAGCTGGATTTGTCTTCCACCCTCTTCCATCCATTCATTTATCAGTTCTGCCCAGTAGCTTGCATAGGCAGTCTTTATTACATCTTCTCTTATTCCGGCAAATGGATGTTTTAATGCAGCCTCCTGTAAAACAGAAAGCCCTGGTCTGCGACCTGTGCTGCACACAATATCTAAAGCAGAAAAGAGCTCAAGAATACCTGAGAATCGTTTTGCGCTTTTTCTTGCGGATTTGGCTATTACAGAAATCTTTCCTTTATTTAACGCAAAAAAGGTAATTATAAGATCATAGTCTCCAAAATCCGTGCGGCGGAGCATGATAGCTGGCGTGGAAAAACTCGACATCCGTTATATGCTGAGGAGAGTTGTGGCAATTGTAAAATAGAAAAATACGCTGATGATATCTATCGCCGTTGTTACAAGAGGACCTGTTGCTACGGCAGGATCGATATTTATCCGTGCAAAAAGCATAGGCACCAGAGAACCTATCAGCGCGGCAATAGACATGGAACAGATTAAAGCAACCCCAACCGATATTGCAAGCGCCCCGGTATCGTATCGAACCTGAGCAACAATGCCGATAAGGACTCCGTAAATAACGCCGAGGATAAGACCTATAGCGAGTTCCTTGAAAACAACAGACCAGATATCTCTAATATTGAGACGTCCTGTTGCAAGACCACGTACCACAATTGTAGAGGATTGAGTGCCTATATTTCCCCCCATGCCCATGATGACAGGAATAAATGCCGCAAGATAAATAAATTTGCTCAAACTCTCTTCAAAGCGACCAATAATTATAAATGCAATTATTCCGCCAACACAGCTCGCAAACAGCCATGGCAGCCTTATCCTCGTGCTCCTGACGACAGACTGTGTTTCAACAAACTCCTCGCCTGCTCCTGCCATTTTCAATATATCTTCAGTAGCCTCTTCCCTGATGATATCAATAATATCATCAACAGTAACAATACCAATAAGTTTGCCATATTCATCAACAACCGGCACAGCCAGGATATCATAACGCGCAACAATTTTTGCCACCTCCTCCTGGTCCACGTCGGTTTTTACCGCGATTATGTCTGTTGTCATAAAATCTTTAAGCGGCGTGTCTGGCCGGACCACTACAAGCTGTCTTAGCGAACTGACGCCTACCAGCTTGCCATATTCATCCACCACATAAAGATAAAAGGGCATCTCAACATCCATATACTCCTTTTGAAGTGATTCAATGGCCTCTCTCGATGTTATATTCTCCCTTAATGCAATAAAATCAGGGACCATGATACCGCCGGCGGTATCATCTCCGTAACGAAGCAACCCTTCAACCTCTTCGGAACCCTCCTTTTTCATCTTTTCAAGAATGGAAGCGGATTTATCCTCTGGAAGTCGTCCGATCAGGTCAGCAACATCATCAGTCGGCATATGATCCAGGATTTCAACAAGATCGTCCAACTCCATTTCTTCAACAAAGCCCATTAAGGTATCTTCATCAAGTTCGCTGAAAAGCAGCCCTTTTTGCTCTGTATCACTTATCATATCGAAGAGTTTTCTCTGATGGGAAAGAGATAAAGAACGAAATACCTCTGCGAGATCAGCCACATGTGTCTTATCAACTATCTTGACAAGGTGGGTTGTGGCGTCCCGTCTCAGTAATCTCCTGATGCTTTCGATAAGTATTTTATGATGATCACTTTGCATAATTATCTTACTGGAACAAATAGTACAAAGCCCACGGAGCACAGTAAGCTACAGTTAAAAGTGCCTAAAATGCCTAAAGTATATTAAAGTGCCTAAAGTTAAGGAATGCGCCTTCGGCGCTGCTAATTTTAAAGTTATAAGCGCCTTCTTGTGAGCTAAAATTAATCCCGTCTGGGCGGGATGCCACTTAACATAGGTTCCTTGAGCCATCAATACACAAATAAAGACAAGCTCCTTCTATTTTTTGGTTATCAATCAGCACGCCTGTCTGCGTGCGGACATGCACAGGCAGGCCGAAGGCGTACCATAACTTTAGGCATTTTAGGCACTTTAGCTCACAAGGCACTTGTTATCATGGAATCTGGATATTTACTACCTGTCCCCTCTTCCCTAAAACCTCTATGGGTTTATCATTTAAAATCAACTGAACACCTGTTGCATTGCCGATCAATAAATTAAAACCAGTAAACGCTTCGAGTTCAAGGCGATCTCCGGGTTTCAGGCTGTATTCTTTCGGCTTCCGACCATCTATTATTACCTTTATCCAGCTTGTTTCAATTGTTATTATACTAAGCAATAAACTTTTTTCAGATGGTTTGCCAGCTAAATCGGATTCTAACTCACTGCCATGATTGACTTCGGGAGGAATATTATCAATACCTTTAGCTATCTTATTATTATCTTCGCCGGCATTAGTATTAACCTGGTTGTCTGCTTGAAGTGGGCTATGAAAAACAGACATCGCAAAAACAGATAAAGTGATAATACATATCATCGCCCCAAGAGACAGCAGCAAATGAGGCCAGAATTTTGTGCTCAATCTGGCAAAATCTGTTTCAGACCTTGCGGTTGCCTGATAAGCATTAATACTTGATGTGTAACGCGTTACAGCCTCACTCCCATCAACACCGACAGCTTCTGCATAAGCGCGCAAAAATCCTTTAACAAAAACCTTGGAAGGCAGTCTGTCATGATCCTCCTTTTCGATAAGACGGAGAGTGTCTGTTCTAATCCTGGTTTCTTCTGAAACCTCATCAAGGCTGATTCCCTTCTCGACCCGTATTGCCTTAAGATAACGTCCAAATGAAAGAGAGTTTTTATTAATCATAATAGTAACCGTTCATTATTTTATTATCTTTATATGAGATTTTTTATGCAAATCATCAAGCCATGACATGAATTTTTTATCAACTATCTCTCTGAAAAGCTTTTCTTCTATCTCGGCTGTTACCTCTTCCAGCGATTTTCCAGGACTATCTACAACTTCTGAGATATAAAATATCTGATATCCATAATCGGTATCAAGCACAGATGTAAACTCACCCACCCCTAATCCTTTTATTGCCTCTTGCAATTGTGGTGAAAGCTCATTAATTGCAAATAACCCAAGGTCGCAGCTCCCTGAAGAGTCGGAATAGGATTTAGCCATTTCTTCAAAAGGTTGCCCTGCCTTTAATTTTGCAAGCACAGCCTCCATCCTTTTTTTAATTGAAAACCTCTTTATTTCATCAACAAAAGGAGGGGTTTTCATAATTATGTTCTGGAGACGGTATTTTTTCTCTCCGCAATATTTATCGCTGTGTGCTTCATAATATGACTTTACATCCTGTCTGGTAATGACGACCTTGGATTTGATTTCACGGTTGACCAGCTTTGCCCTGAGTATCTGCTCCTTTATACTCTTTCGATACTCTTCCATGTTTAACCCCTGTCCGGCCAACTCTTGCCTGAGTTCTTCGTCAGTATAATAGTTTATCTCTTTAACACGCTCAACTGCTGCATCAATCTCCTTTTCACTTACAGAAATCTTAAACCGTTTTATTTCCTGATCAGTAAGTTTCTGATCAATAAGCTGGTTAAGTATATCATCGCGCACCTTAAAGAGCATTTTGCGTTCCTTCTCAATAGGATACCCAAGCGTTTTAATTTTGTCTGCATATGGTTTGGCAAGCTGGTTTAATTCGGAAAGCGTAATAATATCATCATTAACAACAGCTACAACACGGTCAACGACCTCTGCGCTGTCTGCTGTATTGACTGCAATAAAACATAAAATTAAAATAAAGCATATTACCAAACGCTTAATAATTTCCATAATACTTTTATCCATTAATTTAATCCTGAACCTGTTTGAGCGATTTTTCCCCACTCTTTTTTGTTTATTTCAACCAAATATTTTTTTCTAAGATTCTCTATCCATGGTTTATAGGCTTCTTCCGCCTTTTTTCTGCGCAACTGTTTTACGATTATTCTATTTAAATCCCCATCTGCCTTATCCGGACCCGCGGATAGGGCAGATTGTCCGCCGTGCCCCTTATAATGGTTTTCATAATAGTTTGATATATCTTCAGGAGTTATTGCAACATTTTTCTTTAACTCTCTTTCAACCACCTTCTCTATCAGCAGACGCCTTTCAAGCTCTTTTTCCCACAAATGGTATGACACAGCCTGCTCAAGTAAAATCTGCTCAAAAGCATTATCATCATAATCTCCCTTTATTTGCGCAACAGCTTCCTCAAGTTCTGAATCAGAAATCCCGATATTTAACTCTTTTGCCCTTTCCAGTATAATCGTCTCCTCTATCAACTGGCTCAAAAGCCGCAGCTTAGCTCCCCTGCAAGAATCCGGCTCCTGCAATGCATTATGGGAATAAGCTGCTTTAACAATTTCAAAGGCTCTGTTGAAGTCAACTATTGTAACAACTCTGTCTCCGACTCTAATTAAATAATTATCGCCGGGCGCTGAATCAGACCCATAATCACCGCACCCAGCTAAAGTACAAATAATTAAAAAAACTCCAGCCGGAAAAATAAATTTATAAGGACATATCATCATTAATAAACGCAAGGATTAAAGGAGTAAGGGTTAAGGATTAA
>CBDAFK010000178.1:0-5199 GCA_965195235.1 uncultured Desulfobacterales bacterium
CGAAAAACTTTTATACTGCTTGTGTGGCAAACTCCACAGGACAAAGCGATCAGACCTTTAGCAGTACTGCTTTTCCGAGTGGATTCACTAGTGCGACAGCCGTGGCTGGTGGCACCTTTACCTACACTGCTTCAACAGGCGTTATTACCTGCAATGTGGCTTTTAAACATGCCTCGGGTACTAAAACATATACTTTAGATCCTGCGGGTGTTATCACCGAAAGCTAATTCTATTGAGTTCTTATTGGATAAACTCGCAAAACACTGCAGTTGCTTAAAAGAGAAGGGGGCTTAACCGCCCCCTTTTTCTTTTTGTTGTCATCTCGAACGAATGGGGTTTTGAGTTTCGGAGCCCCTGCCCCGTGACCCCAATTACACCAAAGTCGTTGCAAAAAATACCATCTTTCAGGATGATTTTGACCGGAAAAATTTATCGGTCAGTTATTATATGAGGCCGCACCATTTGCAGGAATAATTATGAATCATTCCAAGGCTAACCGCTTTCAGGATTTTTTTGAAGAAAGCAAATATGATGGTCTCGTAAAAAGTCCCAGCATTTTGTTTTAGCTACAATATATAGTATATGCGCATGCTTCATTATACAATATGTTGTGGTGGAAAATTGATTTTCTGACTTTTTACGAGTTCATCAACTATAAACGATAACCTTTCTCGTTAAACAATCTCAGGCAGGCATCGACCACTTTGGAATCATAAGAGGATCCGCGGTTCTTTGAAATTTCATTTAACGCAAGATCAATTCCAAGGGCTGCCCGGTAAGGCCGGTGAGATGCCATTGCCTCAACAACATCTGCCACTGCCAGTATTCTTGCTTCGATCAAAATATTATCACCTGAAATACCATTCGGATATCCGGAACCATCCATCCTTTCGTGATGCTGTAGTACAATTTGGGCAATGGGCCATGGGAAATCCACCGTCTTCAATATATTATAACCCACCTGTGGATGTTCTCTAATTATCTCTAATTCGTTTGCACTTATTCTGCCCGGCTTACTGAGAATCTCTCCGGGCACCGATATTTTACCGATGTCATGGATCACTCCTGCCAGTCGGATTCCTTGAATCTGATCTTCTGAAACTCCCATTTCTGTGGCTATGGCACGAGCAAGATTGCTGACACGACGCTGGTGGCCGGCGGTATAAGGATCTCTGGTTTCGACTGTCAATGCCATGGCTTCAATGGTTCCCCCTAATGCTTTTCTCAATTCCTTCAGGGTTTTTTCAAGTTGTTTACGGTTTGACACCAGCTCACTGATATCTCGAATTATGCCCTGGTATCCTATTACACTTTTATCTCTTGCCAGCCGAACCGTGGACGTGATCAAACAATCTATTTCAGTACCGTCTTTCTTACGCAGCTTTACCTCAAACTCCCTGACAGATCCTTTTTGTGCTATTTCATCCTGCAACCTTTGATATTCATCAGGGTTTACAAAAACGGCCTTTGTATTAATTCCTAACATCTCTTCTCTGGAATACCCGAAGAGCTCCAGTGTCGACAGGTTAAAATCAATTAACCCACCTTCTTGATTGTTAAGATAAATCGCATCTCTGGAGTCTTCAAAGAGGGTGCGATATTTCTCTTCACTCTTTATTAATTGGATTTCGGTGATTCTGCGTTCCTGCCGATTTTTGAACTCGCGTAATTCCCGATCGATAGCAGAACTCAGTCTCGCAAGATTGCCTTTCATGATGTAATCGTGTGCACCGGCCTTCATGGCCGCAACAGCGGTTTCATCTGCGATAGTGCCGGATACAATGATGAAGGGCAGATCGAGTCCTTTATCTTTATAAAGCTCCAGGGCGGAAGACGCATCAAAAGTGGGCATAGAATTATCACACAAGATTACATCCCACGTCTGGTTATCTAAAGCCTTACTCATAGCTTCAGCCGTATCCAGCTGCTCGTAACTGGGGCTATAGCCTCCATTCTTCAAATTCCTCACAAGCAGCAAGCCGTCGTCGTCAGAGTCATCAACGATCAATACACGGATTGGTTTATCCATAAAATACTCCTTATACAGGCGGGGATTCGTTCAAAACCAGCCAGTACAAACCGAGTTGCCGGATAGCTTCGGTAAACTGGGCAAAGTTGACAGGTTTGCGAATATAGCTGTTGGCTCCCAAACTGTAACTTTCAGTTAAATCCTGTTCTTCCCTGGACGAAGTAAGAACAACTACAGGGAGCAGTTTGGTCCGTTGATCATTACGAAGACGCCTTAACACTTCCAAACCATCTATTTTCGGCAGCTTCAAATCGAGCAGTATGATCTGGGGCATCTCACTCATGTCTCGGCCGGCATGGGCCCCGGTACCGAACAGATAGTCAAGGGCTTCGACACCATCCCTTGCAACCACAACTTCATTCGAAATATTATTTTTTTTAAGAGCGCGAATGGCCAACAGTTCATCGTCGGGATTGTCTTCAACCAATAGTATTATTTTTTTGCTCATTTTATCCTTTCCAAATATTGATGATCTCGTAAATATTAAAGCACAAAATAAAAACTAGCACCGCGATTTACATATCCCTCGGCCCAGATACGGCCTTCGTGACGGTTAATAATGCGCATAACCGTAGCAAGGCCAATGCCGAACCCTTCAAAATCAACATCTTTATGCAAGCGCTGGAAAGCTCCAAACAATTTGCCGGCATAAGCCATCTCAAATCCCACGCCATTATCTCGAACGCAATAGACAAGCTCATCATCTTGCAAAACGGTATCAAACACAATCCACGCTTTTTCCTGCTTTGACGTGAACTTCCATGCATTGCTCAACAGGTTCTCAAGCACAACTTCGATCAAGTTGGGATCGCAAACTGCGGTCACCTTATGGCCAATAACAATATCTACCTTGCGATCCGGATCCCCTTCTTCAAGCTTGCTCACTATTCTTTCCGCCATTTCACTTAAATTGACTTTTTCTTTCTTCAGTTCACGACGCGATATCTTTGAGAGAGAAAGCAGATCGTCAATAATTTGCCCCATTCGTTGGCTTGCGGAACGTACCCTGTTCAGATAATCTTTTCCTTCTGCATCCAGCTGATTATTATACTCTTCTATCAGGGCCAAACTAAACCCGTCTATACTGCGAAGCGGCGCCCTTAGATCGTGTGAAACCGAATAAGAGAATGCTTCCAGCTCCTTATTGGTAGCTTCAAGCTGAATGGTCCGTTTCTTTACCCTATGCTCAAGTTCCTCATTAAGCTTGCGAAATTTCTCTTCCGCACGTATGCGGTCACTGACATTTTCACAAATGATATATTCCTTTTCTGCTTCAAGAATAACCTGCCTGAAGATGATATTTTCTATATTTCCGTCCTTGTTTGTTACATTGAACATACGAGGTTCCCTGTTTAACTTTTTTGCCTTCTGCATATCTTCTTTCCAGTTGGCAATAAAATCTCGCCGGTTAAAAATATTGGGAAAAATCTTATTATACCACTCTGTAATGGTGGGTATATCTTCAAGCTGGTAACCAAAACTTTCAACAAATTCGGGATTTATGTACTCAACACGTCCGCCGGAATCCACCACAGTTATGGGATAAGGCGAAATCTTTACAATCTTTTTAAGAAGTTTTTCAGATGATGAATATTTGTTCATATATCTTGTAGATAATATCACTCCTGTTAACAGTGCAATAAAAAAAGAGAGTCGCTCAAACAGGGCATACGGCGGAACTTTAAAAACGATTAAATCAAGAAGACTTTCAGTTCCCTGGGAAGTTATGGAATGAGAAAAATTCCTGAATATTAAACTAAAAATACCATCAATCACCCAAAAAACACAACAGATTAAAACAGCAGCACCAAGAAGATAATTGGATCTCTTTTGGTCTGCAATCTGTTTTAGCCCGAATATTTTCCGAATAGGTCCGAAAATTATCAAAACATCCGAAAGCAATAAGATAAGATAACCATTAACCACAGCTTGTATGGCGGTAATATTTACAAAGGTCGAAGAAACTGATGCGCCGGGAATTTTAGTCACCCACGCAGGGGGGGTAAATTGAAAAGCCCATCTAAATATTATATATAATATTAGGATATTAAATAACCGAAACGGAATTTCAACTAAATAAGGATTCCATTTCTTATCTCCGGTGTTGCCGAATTTTTTTGCACACCATCCGTGCCATATAACCCAGAGTAGAAATATCAAAACCGTAACATCAGATATCTGCCCACCTTGAATCCACATGGTATTAAAGGCCAAACAGAATATGGCGGAAAGCAACCCATATCTCCATCCCCACCTAAGAGATACGATCATTGGGCATACCAGACCCGCCATGAACTTAATCTCGTAAGGTGGAAGTAAAAAAACAAATGGACGTATGTTCAGACAAAACCCAATTAAGCCTAAAACAATAGAGATAAAAATTTTATATATATTCTCTTTGGTTATCATAGGGATTTGATACATAATCGAACGTTTCGCAATTTTCATAACTTTTTAAAAAATAGTTAGTTAATGAGAAGTTACCATTGATGAACTCGTAAAAAGTCAAAATTGAGACGGCAAAGTAAAAAGTTCAAGTTCAAGGCGTTGCGAATTTCGTGGAATGAGGCGTACTGATGTACGCCGCAGTGAACACGAAATGAAGTGCAAGGCAGAATTGGACTTTTTACGAAGCCATCACCATTGATTTATACATCAGATAGTCTGATCGAGCCGTAACTGCCTTCTGCCATCCTTCTTTGCACGCAATAATTAGGCCGAATCGGTTAATTAGAGAATAATGAGCTTAGGTACTTCGCCACTATTGGATTGGTGGAATAATAGTGTAATGGAATGTTGGACTTGAAGGAGTTTTTTCCCCAATTAAAATGGGTTATTTCCACCCAACTCCCCAATATTCCAGCATTCCAACATTCCATTCTGATGGTATAAATAGGTTTTTATTAAAAAACTTTTATCTTCAAGAGGTTATAGAATTCCCGAAACATATAATTATTTTAATGGAATGTATCAGCTAAAAAGCATTTAATCCCGATATTTTATGACAAAATCAACAAAACAAGTGACAAAAATTGTCATCCTTAACGGACGGTGTTGCGGTTATGCTCAAGTTTGTTCGCGGAGACTTTAACTACCTTAAACCTTTGAACCTTGAACCCTGATCTAATAATGAAGTGGACCCCAAGTCAAGGACAATTTTTTCCTAAATT